>DQEK01000020.1:0-1873 GCA_003533545.1 Acidobacteriota bacterium
GGTGCAACTGCTGGCTGGGACGTCGGTGCTCGCTGTGGCGGGAATCGCGCTTCCCGGTCGATTCTTTGACGATCTTCGGTCCACCGGTCTCAAGGTCAATCAGGCGCTGGTTTTTCGGGACCACCATCCTTTTAGTTCGCGTGACGGTGCTCGCATCGAGGAGGCGGCGAGAACTGTCGGGGCTGCTGCGATCGTGACTACCGAGAAGGACTTCGCGCGGTTGCGGCCACTCTTGCCGCTGGCGCTACCCGTCGCGACCGTCGCGCTGAGTCTTGAGGTCGAGCCGGCCGACGCGTTCCGAATGTTTATTGCCGAGCGGCTCGCTCTTGAACGGAGTAGTGCCGCGTGACGATACTTGGCGCTGGGAGAGGTCGGCGGGGTCACCCCATCCGTCATCGGTTGGAATACGTGATGGTGATGTTGATTCGTGGGGCGGTCCGGGTGTTTCCCCACCGCTGGGTGATACGAATGGGCGACACGCTGGGGCGCTTGTTTCACTGTTTCGATCGTCGCCGCCGGGTCACGGCCCTGGCCAATGTGAAAGCTGCGTTCCCAATGCGTTCCGATGTCGAGTGCCGTGCGATCGTTAGGGGGGCGTTCACGAATCTAGGCCGACACGTGCTCCATCTGCTGCGGTTCGACACGATGGGCGTCGAACAGATGATGACTTTGGTCGAATTTGAGGGGGAGGAACGGGTCGAGCAGTCGCTTGCGTCTGGGCAAGCAGTTATGTACTTTGCGGGGCACTTTGGGTTCTGGGAACTGCAAATCATGGCTCACGCGGCCCGTTTTGAGCCCATTCTCATGGTTGCGCGCACGCTCGATAACCCGTTTCTTGAGGCTATGATCGAACGGTTGCGCACGCGGGTCGGCACTCGGGTCATCTCGCGAAAAGGTGCGGTCCGCCGTCTGCTTCGCGGCCTGTATGAGCATCAATCGGTCGGGTTGATGATCGACCAGCACATCCAAGACCGGAGCGCGGTGACGGTCAAGTTCTTTAACCGGCCCGCGTCAACGACCTCGACGATCGCGGTACTTGCAATGCGTGCGGGTGTACCGATCATTCCGGTGTTCGCTTTACCGCTGGCTGGTGGCCGCTATCGGATGATCTACGAAGCTCCGATTGAGCAGCCCGATCCGGATCACCCGGACGCGGCCCGCGTCTTGACTCAGCGCTGTACCGACGTGCTCGAAATGTATGTGCGCCGGTATCCTGAGCTTTGGTTGTGGATGCATCGGCGCTGGCGTGTCGCCGATGTACCGGACAGATCGCCGGACCCGGAACGGTCGGACATCACGTAGCCGCCTGGCGCCATCGAGGCGCGGTACGGAGGGGATGTTGTATGCGGGTGCTCGTGAGAACGCCGAATTGGCTTGGCGACACAGTCATGGCCCTACCGGCGTTGTTAGCGTTGCGGTCCCATTTCGCCGATGAAGTCCTGGTCGCCGCTGCGCCGAGCGCGTTCGCCCCGCTACTTTCGGCCGCAGCAGCTGTCGATGAGACCGTGCTGCTCTCCCGTGAACACAGTGGTCGTCGGGGGCGGAATATCGAGGCGGCGCAACTACGGAGCGGTCGATTTGATCTGGCTGTACTACTTCCTAACTCTTTTGGTTCTGCTTGGGTGGCTAGGCGAGCTGGCATTGTGGAACGGTGGGGCTATGCGACCCGCGCTCGCGGGTGGTTGCTGACCCGAGCTGTGCCGCGACCTCATCGGCGTTCGCACCTCCATCAGGGCGACGAGTATCTCGGGCTCTTGCGTAAACTCGGGATCGAGTCAAAGCCCGTTGCGACCACAATCGCCGCGCCGCCATGGATGCTGGCGCGAGCGCGTCGTCTGTTGGAAGATGCGGGATGGGATGGAGAACGCCCGTT
>DQEK01000020.1:2257-2774 GCA_003533545.1 Acidobacteriota bacterium
ATCGCTACGCACGCGTGGCCGGTCGGCTCGCTGACACGCAGGGCGCGGTCGTGGTGCTCGTCGGAGACGGACACGACCGGGACACGGGCTATGCGATAGAATCCTCGCTCGTGGCGGCAGGCGGCGGCGGGACTGTGGCCGGGGTGGTCAACCTCATTGGACGAACCGATTTATCTCAGCTAATCGGCCTCCTCGCCGTGCTCCGGGCGTTGATTTCTAGCGATTCCGGGGCCATGCATCTGGCGGCGGCGTTGGGGGTGCCAGTGGCCGCCATATTTGGTCCGACCGATGACCGTCTGACGGCGCCGGTCGGACGTCACGTCGTCTTGACGCACAACGTTTGGTGTAGGCCCTGTTTCCTCCGTGACTGTCCCATCGACCATCGTTGTATGACGGGCATCTCAGAGGACAGGGTATTCCAGGCGGTTACCGACCAACTCTTGTTGCCGGCCGCGGGAGGCCGAACGTGAGACCGGCTGTTTTTTTGGATCGAGACGGTACGCTGAACGAAGACGTC
>DQEK01000252.1:0-925 GCA_003533545.1 Acidobacteriota bacterium
GATTTCCCCAGCCACCGACACGGTTCCCCCTGCCTTGAGCTCGATCGAAGCAATTCGTTGGCTCCGGTCCTCGAATCGAATCGGCATGCGGTGCAATAGGTCATCGGTGGTCTGCAATCCAGCCCGCGCGAGTTCGTTTGCGCGTTTTGGACCAATGCCTTTCTGAAAACGTAGTTCCCGGTTCAGAAAATCGTCCGCTTTAGGCGGAACCGGAGGTGTATTCACCGGTAGCTGTTCCGCTGGTGTGTGCCCGTCATCATTGCACCACGATGGCCTCGCGCGTGCTAAGGCGTAACTCCCTGATTTCAAACGGCAGCGTGAGCGCTCGGTCCAGTCGCACGCCCTCGGAGGCAGTCGAGGTGCGTGTGTAGTGCCGTACAAGTTCCTGCAGGACTAGGGCTGGAACTTCGACCCCAGCAAAAGTGACTACCTCGACGTCGAGTTTCACAAATCCGTTGCCCGAGGACACGGTCCCGGTGGCACTCACTGGAATTCGACCCGTTAGATATTGCAGGGGGTTCAACCAACCTCCGGTCCCTTGCTCACGAATCAGACTGAGATCGATTACGGCCTCAGCGGTGACGCGTTGATCGGGCCCGATGTGCACGCGAGGGCTTGCAATGCCCTTGGGGAGCTTCGGGGCGCCTTGAAATCGCAAAAAAGCATTGATCTCGCTTTCAAGCAATCGAGTAAGTTGAGGTTGATCCCTTGAGCCAACGTGGCCCATGATTCTTGCGGCCTTTTCGTCGAATCGGGCGCCAAGGGCTTCCGATAGTGGCTCAGTAGCCTGACCTTCACTGGAAACCGGTGCTAGCACCGCCCCGACTAGAAACACAGCGCTCACCCCGGACAACGCTCCGTTAGCTCGACGTCCGGGCCTGCTCATGCGCCCGCGAATCATATGTCCCAGTATACAAGTCCGCCG
>DQEK01000252.1:1331-3487 GCA_003533545.1 Acidobacteriota bacterium
CCATGTGCCGGCTACAGAAATCGACGGCATCTCCCGCGGTTGGTAGATCACCAAACGGTTGGGCAACCACGAGTGCTACCGATGCTTCGATACTGCCAAGAACCCCTCAACTTCGTCCCTTCTCGGGAGTCCGGCCCGCGCTCCTAGGCCACGACAGGACAGCGCTGCTACCGCGTTAGAGTAGACCAGCAGATTCTCAATATCTGCCCCGCTTCCACCCAACAACCAGGCCGCCATGAAGCCCCCGCGAAAGGCGTCCCCGGCGCCAGTTGAATCAACAACCGGAACGTCAAAGGCGGGGGTTCGAATTTCCTGTCCATCAACGAGCGCAAGGCTGCCCCGATTCCCGAGTGTTGCGCAGACAAGCGCCGGCATGTACTGTCGTTGCAAAACCGTTAAGGCTGCACCGATCCCCTCGACGCCTGCGAATGCCTCGGGAAACGTCTCAGAGGTAATGAGAACGTCCACTTGCTGAAAGAGTGCGTCGAGGCCAGGTCTAGACTCATCGACGTCCACAATCGTTGGAACTCCAGCAGCGCGAGCCAGAGTCGCGGCCTCCGCAGCGGCGGTCGTCCCGTGCGCATCGACGAGCAAGAGACGTCCGGTGCTCACGATTTCGCGACTGATCATCGGCCGCAAGAATTTGACATTGCCCGGGTGACTGGAGAGGACAGTGCGACAGCCCTGGCGGTCGACGATGACAACTGAGATAGGTTGTGGCGCACTGACGGTTTCGCAACCGGAAAGGTCGACGCCTTCCAGTTCGAGCGCAGCGCGGGCTCTTTGCCCACGGGAGTCATCTCCGAATTGCCCAACGTAACGCACATGAAAACCCAGGCGAGCGCACGCCGTTATCGCCGTCGCGGTTTCTCCACCGGGCAACTCGTCGAAGCCTCGTAGCGGCTGTTTGGTGTCCGGTTCTGGGTGACGGTCGACCTGGGCAACCAAGTCCACGGTATTGACGCCAAAACCCACGGCATCCGGGTGGCCCGCGCGGCTCGCTTTGGGGCTTACCTTCAGTTTCACGCGTTGAATCGTACCAGATGGACGTGCGCCCAACTTGATTTTCGCTTTTTGTTTGTATACGCTCCTGCCGAAGAGAGACACTCTCGGCTCCTCAGAGGAATCTGCATGCAACCTCTTACCAAGCGCCAGAGACAAATTCTGGACTACCTCAACGAGTTCATTGACGAGCATGGTTACGCTCCGAGTCTGGAAGAGATCGGACAACGTTTCGGACTTTCCTCGCTCGCCACCGTTCACAAGCACCTCACGAACCTCCAAGAGAAGGGGTTCATCAGGCGGGCCTGGAATCGAAGCCGGTCGGTCGAGGTGGTTCCAACACGGATGGGCGCACGTGCACTTGACTTACCGATGCTTGGTTATGTTGCTGCTGGGGCTCCCATCGAAGCGGTGGTCAGCGCCGAGACCGTCACCGTACCCGAGGACATTGTTGGCGCGCGGGACACTTATGCGCTTCGAGTGCGTGGAGACTCGATGATCGACGAGCAAATCCGAGACGGAGACCTCGTCGTTGTCGAGGACCGAAAAACCGCCAGAAATGGCGAAATGGTGATCGCCCTACTGGATGGCTCCGACGTCACATTGAAGAAGTTTTACCGAGAGAACGGACACGTTCGTCTACAACCGGCTAATGCTGCTATGTCCCCTATCATCGTGTCGTCTGAGTCGGTTGAGGTTCAGGGTGTTGTGGTTGGCGTCATGCGTCGGTACTAGCGACCGTCTTCTTGGACGAAGCCAATCGCTCGAACTCGGGGTCTCGTCCCCCTTTACTCCGCCTCTTGCTGGCGCGCTGTCCGGCGGCGTGCTCTGCGCTGGCTTGGGCCCTGAAAGGCAGGCAAGGAAAATGAATCAGCAAAAACAGGTCAACTTCACGATTGTGCCAGACGAAGCGTCAGACTCTCCTCGAACCTATGCGAACTTCTGTGCTATTTCACATACCCCTTTTGACTTTACGTTGACTTTTTGCGAGGTTTTGCCGCCGACTGAACGCGATGTTCGAGAGTCCGTTGGTGAGAAAATATTGAAGGCGCCCGTACGTTCCAGGATAGTCGTGCCCATGGCGTTCATTCCGAATCTGATCAACGCGCTCCAGGAACACTTTCGCGCCTGTAATGAGTCGGGCGGTACCCCGG
>DQEK01000422.1:0-872 GCA_003533545.1 Acidobacteriota bacterium
ATTTGCCGTCACATCCGGAAACCGCCCTTGAACTGGGTTGTGGATCAGGCGCGCTGTCTTTATCGCTCGTGAAGTACGCGCCTGATTGCGACTTTACGTTCGTCGACGCATCTGAGGAAATGATCGAGATCACCCGGGCGCGACTGCAGGAGGTTTTTCCAGATACGGTACGGCGCGCGACGTTCGTAACAGCGCGGTTTGAAGAGTACAACATGGGGGTTGACCAGTTCGATGTCGTCACGTCGTCAATTAGCCTGCATCACGTGGACGACAAGGGCGCCTTGTTTCGTCGTGTGCGTGAATCGATCAAATCGGGAGGCACGTTTCGATTTATTGATCAACTCAGTGGTGGAACCGAGGCAAACCATGCACGGATGTGGAACAGTTTGATGGAGTTCATGGGATCTCCTGGTAACTGTACGGAGGTAGAGCTTCAAAGCATGGTAGACCACTCAAAGGCTCACGACCATTACACGCCGCTGGCCACTCACTTCCACTTATTGCAGGAAGCGGGGTTCGTGGGGATTGATTGTGTGTGGCGAGATGAAATGTGGACGGTGATTACAGCGGATGTTGCCTAACGGTGGCATCGGCCTCAGGGATTAAACACTGGCCGATCGGTCATCCACGCTGCCACCTGATTCCGTTCCAATGTGATGCTTCCACTGATGAATCCATTCCCTTCGACTTCCCCTTCATAGAACAGTTGCACGTAACTCAGGAACTGTTCCTCTCTCTTCGTCGGCGGACCCAGAATCCCGACCACCTGTTCTTCGGACATGCCCTCTTCAATGCGATCCCAATTGGCTGGAATGGTCCAATCACCTTGTGCCGCACTCGGCATTGGAGGTGTCGGCGGAAAAACCTTCTCC
>DQEK01000422.1:1265-6862 GCA_003533545.1 Acidobacteriota bacterium
AGCCGCGGCACGCGCGGCTCGTCCCCCGCCGTTTCAAGCGGTCAAGACAACCTGCTCTTTGGAAAGCTCGCCAAGACGCGCTTCAAGTTCGCCAAGCGGAATATTGATATAGCCTTTGCGTGTGCCGAACTTCTCAAGTTCCCAGGGTTCCCGTACGTCGAGCAGTACGACGTTCCCATCTGCCAGAGCCGTATCGAGCTCGGACGCTGACACGCGCATCTCTTCACCCACTGGCTCAGGCAGGTTGTCTGGCATGCGAATCGCTGGCTGAGATTGCGCAGACAGCAGGAGCGGTACGGCAACCGCCCAAACACTCGCCACGCAGCCCACTTTAAAAATCATGGTAAACCCCGCGTTTAGGATACTGTGCCACTACTCGAACAGCAAAGGGGGATGCACTTTTCCCATCATTCAAACTCGTCCCTTGGCGTATACTTTCAATCGCCGGGAAGCGATCTCCCTGTAACCTCATCTGCGAAGGAGAGACTCATGGGTTCGAAACGACCTAATCGAAGAGGATTCCTAAAGGGCGGCGCCGCGTTGGCCGGTGGTCTGACCTTGGGAGCGGTAGAGCCCGTGCGCGGCCAGACGCCAAGATCTGAGGCGCTCGACTTCATCAAGGGCAGTGACGAGCTGATCGCCTATGGCGAGCGCTCCCGTTTCGTGACTTCGGTACGCATAGCGCACCCGCCGGGCAGTCGGCCTTCGCCCGATGAATTTGGACTCGTGTTTCACGTGGCGGCTCCGCTGCAGGACTCGGTGGGGGTGATTACGCCATCCTCGCTCCACTTCGTGGGGACCACCCGTGGCTCCTTCATTCCGGACATCGATCCCCGGGAACACCGTCTCATGATCCACGGCATGGTGGACCGACCGCTGACCTTCACCATGGAAGAGTTGAAGCGTCTCCCGTCGGTCACTCGCACACATTTCATCGAGTGCGCGGGGAACAGTTCGAGGCCCGACCGTAGGACCGCGCAGGAGACGCACGGTATGACCAGCTGCGCCGAATGGACCGGCGTGCCCCTGTCCGTCCTGCTCGAGGAGGCCGGCGTGAAAGACGGGGCGCCCTGGATCGTCTGTGAAGGGACGGAAGAAGTGAAAGGATCGTCGAGCATTCCGATGGCGAAGGCGATGGAAGACTGTCTGGTGGCCTACGGCATGAACGGCGAGGCGCTGCGTCCCCAGCAAGGGTTCCCGCTGCGGCTGATGGTTCCTGGTTTCGAAGGAATCTTCCACACAAAGTACCTGAGGCGAATCAAGGTGGTCGACCGGTACTACATGACCTACAACGACTACGGACATCTGACGCAGGACTCTGACGCCGCGGCGCTGGGGTACCAGATCGGCCCGAAATCGGTCATTACCTTTCCCTCCGGCGGACAGGAGCTGCCGGGCCGCGGATTCTACGAGATCAGCGGCCTAGCGTGGTCCGGTGGGGGCGCCATTCGCAGGGTGGAGGTCTCCACCGACGGCGGCCGAAACTGGTCGGACGCCGAGATCAAGGGGACGGCGTATCGCATGGCGCATACCCGATTCGGCTTCTCCTGGAATTGGGACGGCACGGAGACCGAGCTCCGTTCGCGCTGCACCGACGAGTTGGGCCAGGTGCAGCCGTCGAGAGCCCAGGTCGCCGAGTTCTTCGAGGTGCCCCTCGGTCCGTCATTCAGGGTGCCCGGCCGGGACAATTCCATTCAGCCGTGGCGGGTCGCGAGCGATGGGAGCGTGCACAATGCGATTTCTTAGGCTTCTCCCGGTTCTGCTTCTGATGCTCATGGCGAGTTCCTCCGCGCTGGCGCAGTCGCCCACGTATGGCGTGGGCAGGACCCCGACCGCCGAAGAAATCCGTGCCTGGGATATCTCCATCAGTCCTACGGGAGAGGAACTCCCGCCGGGACGTGGAACCCCCGTGGAAGGCGCGCTGGTCTATCAGCGGAAACGGTGTGGCGGATGCCACGGGCCGGAAGGGGAAGGGGCCCGAGCTGACAGGTTGGTTAAGCGTGACGGCGGGTCAGATGCCGATCCCTGGGCATGGGGGCGAGTCCTGCCGATCCGCGCGCCGTATGCGACCGTGGTGTGGGACTACATCAATCGGGGCATGCCCCTCAATCGAGAGGGAACCCTCACCGCCGATGAGGTCTACGCGCTGACGGCCTATCTGCTCTACATCAACGATGTGATCGCGGAGGATGAGGTCCTCGACGCCCAGAGCCTGCCGCAGATCGAGATGCCAAACCGCGATACGTTCGCTCGCGTGCCGGACTGGGAGCCCGGAATGCCGAGGCTTCTCGGGTACCCCTACTAGGATTTAAAAGGTCGGGTCACCCTGCAAATCAATGGACAGAGTCATTACCCCACAGAGACACTTAACTCCACAGCGCGTCGCAGAGTATTCGCAGTAATGCACGCACGTTCAGCGGTAGTCACCAGTTTTTGAAGTTTCGCTGAATCGGCTTCAGCTGTGATCCGCATATGGATAGCAGAGAACCGCTGCGGATGCTCAGCTAACGTGGCCGTAATCTTCAGTTCGATCTCATCCACGGCTGCGTCTTCTCGCGCGGCAATAGCGGCCCTGAGATTACTCATAAAACAGCCCCCCAACGAAGCCAGCATCGCTTCACCACCCATCGGGCCGAGATTGTTGCCACACTTTTCTTCTGGCCGGTCCATCACAATCTGATGATCTCGAATGGTCGCTATGCTGGCCGTCGCATCATGTTGTTTCAGCGTGACGGCGATGTTAGCCATGAGGGTCTCCTTCATCTGACCTCGGCTTGACATATTCCGCAGGCAACCATGCAGGCGTGCCTTCCTCGTAGTGATTATCGGTCAAGGGCCGTTGGTCCGAGCCGTCGGCATTCATTATGAAAAGTTCGGCATAAGGCTGCGCCTGGTTAATAACGAGGGGCGACTCATCCTTGAATCCAAAACGCGAACTACTCCATAAGATATAGTTGCCATCGGGCGACCATAAAGAGTGCGCATCGTTGCCTTCCGCATCGGTCAACCGTTTCAGATCAGTGCCATCGACACGGATGGTGTAGATATCGAACTCGTCATAAAGAAAGCGTCTATCACTGGCGTAGCGGGTAAACATAATCACGTCCCCGCTGGGTGACCAGTGCGGTAAGGTATCGTGTCCCGTGGTCAAGACGCGAGACTCACCGGTAGCAACATCAACAATACGCAGACCTTCTCCCTGCTCGTTGTTGGCCCAGAGGCGATAAACGATCTGCGTTCCGTCGGAAGACCAACTTGGGAACCCAGCATTGGCCGATCCTTTCGTCACCGCATGCACATCGGATCCGTCAGGCTTTATGAGCATGATCTGGGAGGGTTTGGTGGTGCGCTGGGAAAAGAACCCGCCCGCCCCAAACACTAGCCAGTGCCCGTCGCGTGACCATTCCAGTCCCATTACCGTGACGTCATCGCGGTACACTCGTCTCGGATTGGTGCCGTCCGTATCCCACATAACTAGTGCCATTCGGTCATCGTTCTGGAATGCCCGTCCCGTTCGTTCACTCACAACGATTGTCCGTCCGTCTGGCGACACAGCTGGCCAGCCACTCGCATGCACCAGTTCAAAGCCTGGGTCCTCCACCGTGCCAAGCAACTCCGTACCCAGCGGGTTACGGTAATGATGCATGGTCTCCATCTGGCCGGCATGATAGACAACCTGCGTGCCATCCTGTGACCATGAGGGATTAGCGAGGTCTTGGGGCAAACCCGCTGCGCCACTGCTAAAAGTCAGCGTCCCGCTTCTCTGGGTCTTCGTTTGATACGCAATCCGATCCGGCGCAATGAACTGGGGCGAAACTTTAAGCCCTGGACCTGAGGCATGGACGATGCGCCGACCTGTGGTCAAGTCAACTGAGACAATATTCGACGCTTGTCCGCCAACGACGCGCGCCAAAAACGTGTCCCGCACCGGCATCTCATAGAACACAATCTTGCTGCCGTCCGAAGACCACTTCGGCGAGCCCGCCGTCATGTTCCGGTCCGTGGCGATCTTGCGAAGACCAGTGCCATCCGTATTAATCAGATAGATACTCGCCGCCTGTGTGTGTTCCCACTTGCCAGCCGGTCCTGGGAAACCTTGGTGAGGAAATCCGGTGCCCCGCTCTGAACTGAAGGCAATCGTCTGTCCATCCGGAGACCAACTCGGGCGAAAGTCGCCACCCGGCGCATTGGTCAGATTACGGATCCTATGACTGTCGAGGTCCATGATGTAGATATCGGTCGAACCATCCCCCCGACTCGAAACAAACGCCAGGGAACGATTATCCGGTGACAGCGCCGCCTGATCGTCAAAGGCTGGTGAATCGGTGAGTTGCTCCACTGCTGTTCCGTCCACCTGCGCCCGAAAAATATTCGCTGAACCGCTCCGCTCCGATGTGAACACGACCTCTCGACCGTCGTAGGAAAACGAAACGTTGTAGTCAATCTCAAGCCCTGGTACAAGCTTGCGTGGGTTACCCCCGTCGGGGTCCGCAACCATCAACTCAGATCGGAGAGGCATGTACTGGTCAACGTAGATACGGTCTTGAGTCTCCACGTTCATTCCAAGTCCAAAAGTAAAAATAAAAGTGAGAAGGAATATGCGCAACATACGAATTTCCATGTCCAGAGAGTTAGAACAGCGTTTGGCGACCAGACAAAGGGACAGCCTCTACGCACTTAACAGAGTCGTGAGCGGGATTGTTTACATAGGTGCTCACGGGAATCGTCTCCATCGCCAACGCGGGGAACGGATCACAAAACTGGCGAATGCCCTCTGGCCCAGCCCACGGCAATAGCCACGCATCTCGCTGTTGACGATCCAATATGACAGGCATGCGTTTGTGAATTGGTTCGACCAACGCGTTAGCAACGGTTGTCAGGATGGTAAAGGTCTTGAGCACGTGTCCGTCCGAACCACGCCAGCGGTCCCAGAGACCCGCAAACCCAAAAGGAGCCCCCTTGTTGAGGCGGATCAGGTAGGGCTGGTTACCCCCAGCACTCTTCCGCCACTCGTAAAAACCGTCCGCCGGCACCAAGCAACGACGGTGGGCGACGCTCTCGCGAAACGCCGGTTTCTCACCCACCGTTTCCACTCGAGCATTAATCATCCGATGGTCGGTCGTGGGCTTCTTCAGCCAAGATGGAACCAGGCCCCACTGCATGTTCGTCAGGCACCTTGAGTCGTCCTCACCAACAATAACCACCGCTGACGTTTGTCCTGGCGTAACGTTGTAGCGTGCCTCACTCTCGGGGTACTGGTGCTCACCGAGCAGTTCATGCAAGATAGTCTTCGGATTAGACACTATGAAACGACCGCACACGCTGAGAGAATACCAAGTGATACTCCCGTGGTCTAACACAAAACGGTTACAGCTCAAGATGGCTTATCAACTCCTGATTGTCGTAGGTGCAGTCTTAGGTCACGCTGCTTGTGGAGGGAGCGCCACAACAATACCGACCACGGCTTCGGTCGTGCCCTCACCGACCACCTGGCGGGGACTCATTATTGCTGAGGAGAACCGATGTGCTCCGTATAACTCCAATGACTACAACTATTCACAGTCAGTGGAGGATGAGATTATCACTCGTTTGGGAGG
>DQEK01000133.1 GCA_003533545.1 Acidobacteriota bacterium
GATCTGAGTCTCCAGAGGCAGCGCGTGAAGCGGTTGTTGCTAGACCTCGAACGGGAACACGCTGGGGTTAAGCAGTCGATGCTGAAGGCGCTAGGGAATGTGGCCGGCCGACATCTGCTCGATCGGCGTCTGAACCCCGTCGCGGAACTGCGCGCCCAGGCCGCGGAGCATCTCGACGCCATGTCTGTGCCCGCGCGGGCCCCCTCCGTTCCTTCTTAGTTCGGACATCTCGGCATGCGAGCCGTCGTGCAACGGGTGACTTCGGCTCAGGTCTTGGTCGACGACCGTCTCGTGGGTTCTATCGCGCACGGGTTGCTCGTGTATGTTGGGATGACCGATGGTGACGCGTGTGCCGACACGGAGTATGTGGCGAACAAAATTACGGGTTTGCGCGTCTTTGCTGACGAAGACGGGCGATTCGATCGCTCTGTTGGGGAGGTTGATGGCGCCGTGCTTCTGGTTTCGCAGTTCACGCTTTACGGTGACTGTCGACGCGGTCGACGGCCGTCGTTCGATCAAGCGGCCAGACCGGATGTGGCAAGGCAACTGTACGAGGGGCTGGCCGAGGCGCTGCGTCGTCTCGGGGTGTGCGTCGACCTCGGCGAATTTCAGGCGCACATGACCGTCGTATCGACGAATGACGGTCCGGTAACAATGCTGCTCGACAGTCGCAAGGAGTTTTGATTACTGGTGCCGAGTCGGCTCATGGGTGTGGCGGTGTTCGGTGAGGGATTCTTGGCTGGCGCCGCGGTGCTCTGGATCTGGTTGCGCGGGCTGTCCGTTGAAATGGGTGACCCGCTAGTTGCACTCAGTGTGGGATTGACCGCCGCAACGGCTATGTCCCTAGCGAACTACGGCCTGCTGCGGATGGCGCCTCCGGTGGGGCCCGTCCGCGCAATCCGGCGTCTCTACGTGGAGAAGTTCCGCCCGTTGTTTGCGGCCGCCACACCGGTGGAGATCATCGTGGTGAGTTTAGCTGCTGGGATTGGCGAGGAATTGTTGTTTCGCGGGGCTGTGCAGGCTGAGTTTGGGCTGGTTGTCGCGAGCGTCTGTTTCGGGTTGGCGCACGTCGGAGGTCGCGTCTGGTTCGTTTTTGGGCTCTGGGTTGTGGTGATGGGACTCGGACTAGGGGGACTCACCGTGGTGACGGGGGGCCTAGGAGCGTCCATCGTGGCCCATGTTGTCTACGACGCGGCGGCGATTACGTACATACACCGGGAAGCCGCCATCGACTGCGCACGTCGGTCGTGACAGGATGCAGGAGTTGAGATGAAGCAAGGACATGTGAGGACCGCGTGCCACTGGGGCGTGGTGTTTTGCCTGACGACTGTGTCAGTGGCCGCGCAGCAGCGTCCGCTCCTGACCGAAGACCCCGAGTCGATCGGAGATGGTCTGGTTCTGTTGGAAACGGGATTCGAACATGCCTGGGACCAGGTCTACACGGTTTCTGGGCTCACGGGGGACCTTCTGCGCGGTCCCTTGGTAGGCCTCAGCTTCGGTTTAGGACCGTTTGCAGAAGTCCAGATCGATGGAGTGTCGATGAGCCGGTTGCTGATCAGGGAGCGGGATGCGGCCGCCCCGCTAGCCAGTATGTTGGAAGTACCCGGAGACACCACCCGGAGTTGGGACGACCTGGTGGTCGGCACCAAGGTGAAGATCGTGAGTGAGGGCGACCGGGTTCCGGCTTTCGCGCTCAGATTCGCGACACGGCTCCCGAATGCGAGCAATGAGGCTGGCCTCGGACTCGACACGATGGACTTCTTCCAGTCACTGCTTGTGGGCAAGACAATTCAGTCGGTCCGGATCGTCGGCAATATCGGCCTCGGGATCTTGTCTGACCCCACGCGCGGCGACCGGCAGAACGATGTCTTGACGTATGGGTTTTCGATGGCCCGTGCATTCGCGGAGGACGCGGAGGTAGTGGGAGAGATCCACGGGCGGGCCAGTACGCGCCGGGGAATGCCGCCGCCGGGAACTGAGAGTCTCGGCAGAATGACGTTCGGGGTGCGCTACACACGGGACACCATGCGTTTCGACGGCGGGATTTTTGCCGGGCTCACTTCCCAAGATCCTCGGATAGGCGTTACTGGGGGACTGACCTGGGTGTTCAATAGCCCGTTGCAGCCTTGAGCGCGGTGTCATGCCAATTGACCTGATCAAAGCGCACGCCTACGGCAATGACTTTTTGTTCGTCCCGGTCGACCAGACCATCGGGACGGAGCATGCCGCTTTCGCCCGCCGCCTGTGTGACCGGCACGTCGGCGCGGGTGGTGACGGATTGGGGTTTTACTCTTTGACCGATACCGGGGCGGCGATGACGTTGTACAACGCCGACGGCGGTGTGGCTGAGGTATCAGGCAATGCAGTCCGCTGTTTGGCGGCGATTGTGGCGAGGGAGCGGGTTGGTGTCCGGGAGATGGTAGTCGACACTGACGCTGGGGCGATTCCATTGACGCTGGTCGAATCTGTCGACGGCCGCCTGACCTTCGAGGCGCTCATGGGGAGTCCGACGGGGATCCGGAAGCGTACAGTGGAAGCTGCAGGCGAGTCGATCGAGGTGGTAGATCTATCGGTGGGGAACCCGCAGTGCGTCGTGTTGGGGCGACCGGTCACGGACGACGAACTCTGTCGAATCGGACCTGCGATCGGGACCGACCCGTCCTTTCCTGCTGGCACAAACGTCGAATTAGTCGAGGTCGAGTCTTCGACCAGGATTCGGATTTTGATTTGGGAACGAGGAGTGGGTCCAACCGAGGCGTCGGGTACTGGTGCCTGCGCTAGCGCGGTGGCGGCGGCCCTTTATGGCGGTGCGTCTCGTGAGGTTGATGTCGTTTCTCCTGGCGGGACGCAGCACGTGGCTTGGACCGACGAGGGCATTCGGCTT
>DQEK01000326.1:0-1959 GCA_003533545.1 Acidobacteriota bacterium
CACCACTATTCCGGTGGCGCGATCGCTGGAAGATCTCCCTTTCGATCGATGGAGTGAACTGGGCGCCGAAGGCGTGGTTAGTTGTAGCGTCAGGGCTACCGGTGACACGCAAATTGAGGTGACCGCACGGCTATTCTCTGTGACGGCCCTCGCGGAATCTGCTTTCGGTGTCGTTTACACAGGGTCCAGCGGTAATGTGCGCCGTTATGCGCACCAACTCTCGGATGAGATTCATCGGAACCAGCGGGCGCTCCCGGGTGTGGCGAGAACGCGAATCGCGTTTGTGAGTGACCGCGATGGCGAATCGGTGTTTGGCCTCATTGAGAACCGTCCGGTTAAAGAAATTTATCTCGCCGACTACGATGGCGCTAATGCTAGCCGGGTCACCGTTTCGAGAGTTATCAATACCAATCCAGCATGGGCGCCGGATGGAAGGTCGATCGGCTATACCTCCTGGTTGACTGGGTTTCCCGATGTCGTGGTCTCTCATCTTTTCGAAGGGCGCATGAGCCATCCGGGACAGGGCAACGAACGCGAGCACAATTTTTTACCGGCCTTTTCCCCAGATGGGACGCGGGTTGCGTTTAACTCGAACCGGGACGACAACAACGATATTTACGTGGCAAACGTCGACGGATCCGATATGCGCCGGATTACAAACAATCCAGCGATCGACACGAGCCCGACCTGGTCGCCCAACGGCCAGCAGATCGCTTTTACGTCAGATCGGACCGGCTCGCCTCAGATCTATGTCATCGGTGCTGACGGTACTGGGTTGCGTCGTCTGACTTATGAAACCTATTGCGATCGCCCGACTTGGTCGCCGCCGCCGTTTAATGAGGTCGCGTATTCATCGAAGACCGGACCTGGCCATGACATTAAGGTGCTGGACTTGGCCACGAACGAGGTGCGACAACTAACGTTCGGGCTCGGGTCGAACGAGAGTCCAAGTTATTCGCCAAACGGGCGCCATGTGGCATTTTCGTCTACCCGGGGTAGCGGACTGAAACAGATCTATACAATCGGCCGGGATGGCAAAGGGCTCCGCCGGGTTACGTCTACCGGTAACAATGAAATGCCCAGCTGGTCACGGTGACAATTCGAAAACCTATGCGGCTCAACCAAGACTGTTCGAAAGGGTGTGGGGAATGAAAACTCGGGGGATTACATCGTTGGTGGGACCTGCACTTGTGCTGGGCGTGATGTTGTCACTAGTCGGTTGTGGGGGGCAGACGCCACCGGTGGTTCCCGAAAGTTCTCCCCCACCGCCACCTTCCACGCAGGATGTTGCGCCTGCGCCAGTGACGCCGCCACCACCTCCTGCTTCTTCTGCTCCTGAACCCCCTCCAATCGTGCCTCGGGCGCTGAGTCCAGACGAGGAGTTTGCACGCCGGTCCTTGGAGGAACTGAATCGAGAGTCTCCACTCGAACCGGTCTACTTCCCACTTGATAGTTCAGACCTCGATGACCGGGCGCGTCGAATCGTCGAGGGCAATGCCGAGGTGCTGCAGCGATTTCCTAGCTGGGTCGTTACTGTCGAAGGTCACTGTGACGAGCGCGGCACCGCGGAGTACAACCTGGCCCTTGGCGAGCGTCGCGCACTCGTAGCGCGAAGGTACTTGGTTGAATTGGGGATCGGAGAAGACCGGGTGCGAACCGTGAGTTACGGAAAAGAGTTTCCTTTTAACCCCGGACACGACGACAACGCCTGGTCCGAAAACCGCCGTGCGCACTTCGTGATCACGGCAAAGTAGCCATGGGGTGTTGATCTCGTTATATTATGCCGCCCGGCGGCCGTAGTTAGACACAGAGGTGTGTTATGAGACGCTTGCTCACTTCGATCACACTCGGCTTGGTGTGTGGTTTGTTGAATGTCGTTTCCGTTCAGGGAGCCGACCGAGAACACCAGCAGATGATGGCCGATATTCGGATGTTACAAGAACAAAACTCAAGGCTGCA
>DQEK01000326.1:2345-4024 GCA_003533545.1 Acidobacteriota bacterium
ATACTAGGTTTGATTCCCAATCGGACGAATCACGGCGAGCCCTAGCGGACCAGAAGCTCTTGATGGATAGTGTGTCTGGCGGAGTTCGGGTGGTTCGTGAAAAGGTGGATGAAACCAACGTACGCGTATCGTCGCTGACTCAGGAGGTGGAGGCGTTGCGGCTGGCGATCCCCAAGACCCAGACGCCGTTAACCCGACTGCTCGTGGATCCCGAAACCGGCTTGCCGACGGGCGCTGCCGCGCTCTCGTCCCCCGGTGCGGAGGCACCCCCCGTTGCTCCTGGAGTTTCGCCTCAACGCATGTACAACACGGCTTGGTCGGATTACACGACAGGCCAGTGGGAATTGTCTATTCAGGGATTTGAAGCTTATTTGAGCGCCTTCCCAGGGTCTGAGCAGGCTGACGATGCTCAATTTTACATTGGCGAAAATCTTTACGCTGATGGCCAGTTTCGTGCCGCCGCAGATGCGTATGAGCAAGTCGTACTCGCGTATGCGGACGGTGATGTGGTCGCAGAGGCGCTTTATAAGCGCGGCCTCGCGCTGAGTCGGCTAGACGAACCCGAGTTGGCGCGTCAGGCGTTCGAGCTGGTTGTGAAGAATCATCCGGACAACAATATGGCTAATTTGGCCCAGCAGCAGCTTGATCGCGCGGGGCCACCACAATAGTTTTTGGGCAGCGGTCGGTGTCAACGCGACAGATTGGGGAGACGAATGGGAAGCGTCAACAAGGCCATCATTGTTGGGAACCTTGGGAGGGATGCCGAAGTTCGCTATACGCCAGGTGGAACGGCTGTCGCGAACATCAGTGTCGCGACGACGGAAACCTGGAACGACAAATCAGGACAGCGACAAGAGAAAACGGAGTGGCACCGTGTCGCGATCTGGGGAAAAACTGCGGAGGCCATCGGCGAGTATCTTACCAAGGGTCGCCAAGTTTATGTCGAGGGACGGATCGAAACTCGGCAGTGGGACGATAAGGACGGCCAGAAACGTTATACCACCGAGATTCGCTCCGATCGAGTTGTGTTACTGGGCGGACGCGGCGACGGACCTGATCACGCCGCATCGCCCCCTAAACCGTCCACAGGTGGAGGGCCTGCATCGGGCCCACCGGAATTAACCGAGGACGACATCCCGTTCTAGTGGAACTTCGCACGAAGCGAATTTCATGACTGGTCGTTAGCACGACCATATCGATCTTCTAGCCTGACAACGTCTTGGAGTTCTGGGGTGGACACCTCGAAGATGTCACTGTCTTCTATGGCGGTCATTCTATGAACGGTGCCGGGGGTGATGTGGATGCTCTGTCCGGGCGTCATCTCCTGTGCGACGCGTCGCCCATCTCGCTCGATCTCGAACTTGATGCGACCGTTCCAGAGCAATATTGTCTCTTCCTTGACCTCGTGGTACTGCAAGCTTAGCGCGTGGCCGGCGTTAACGTGGATCACCTTCCCCACGTATCGGTTCGTTACGGCCCACCGAAGTTCGTAGCCCCAAGGTTTATCTACTCGCATGTTGGTTTCCTAGGCCTTTTTTGCTAGGTGCGCGGCGCAGCTGCTAGGTCGGCTCGGCTTTCGAAACATCTCTATGTTTTACGCGGAACCGAACTCCTGGAATTCCACCGAGAGCCGTCTTCAAACGCTCGACTAGCACGACCGAGCGGTGTTTCCCGCCGGT
>DQEK01000286.1:0-133 GCA_003533545.1 Acidobacteriota bacterium
GGGTGCCACTCGCGAGCGCCATGCGTGCCTCCGACATTTGCTAGGAACGAGGGGTTGAGTATAGCGCGGGCGAGCCAAACAGATGTAGACGCCGACCGGCCCGCTGACTCAATGCGGTGGCTTACCGCTCTCG
>DQEK01000286.1:464-828 GCA_003533545.1 Acidobacteriota bacterium
TGAAACGTGGCCATGACGAGCCCGGACCCAGCTAGAGCATTGGTTCCCAAACTACGGTCGCGTAGTCCGCAATTTAGTTTTCTGGGCAGCGGACTGACGCCATTTGAGACCTACGAGAAAGGCCAGCGTGTTGACGACCATGTCGCCAACTTTGTTGTCGAGCGTCTCGACGGCGAATCCGAACGGAAGAGCTAACTCCAATATTTCCCAGCCGATGGAAAGGAGCAAGAACGTTATCCAGCCGATGCTCGTGAATCGTCCGAATAACAGCCAGATGAGGAAATGGGAAATCGTGTAGTAGTTAAACATCGAGGGGAGACGACAAGCCTAGAAAACCACTCTGGATGGAATTCAAGGGGAACGA
>DQEK01000286.1:1137-3405 GCA_003533545.1 Acidobacteriota bacterium
TGGATGGAATTCAAGGAGAACGTGAGATCACGGCTCACGCCGAGGTGTGGTCGGCTCCGATTGCTGCCCCCCAACGTCGTCGGCAGCTCCACCCACCCCCACTAGACGTCCGTCGGTGACGAACCGGCGATGATTAGAAAACTGCTGCCTGCGGTAGTACCGTGGCACGAAACCGCCGCCCCGCAACACCCAACTGCGTTCAATGGAACGCGGCAGCATTAACATCTCGACCGGATTCTCAAAGGTCACGCGCTCATAGCGGATACTCCGGTCGTCTCGCTCGAGCGTGATCTGCCGCGGCCGTGTCAGCGCCCGTTCTTCGGGCACGCGAAAATCGAACTGCCCCGTTAGATGCTCGTCGAGCCGCAGCACGTCACCAGACTCGACATCGACCCAGACCTCACCACGGGAGCGCCCAGAGAGTGAGATCGAGACGCAATCTTCATCCCAGGTGACGTCGGCACGACCCTCCACCACAGGCACGTACTCCAACCGCGCCACCAGCCGACTGTCAATCCGCTCTAACTCGCCGAGCGAAAAGTCGAACTCAACCTGCCGCACCGGCAGGAACGCCGACAGCGGGTCCTCGGTGGTTGCCGCTGGCGTGAGGCACGCGTCCTCGTCACCCTGTTTCGGCTCCTGACCATTGACCGACCGCAGGTCACGGTACACCGTCACGCTCGGCATACCGTTCTCCTCGGATGTGCCCCACTCCACGCGGCGTTCGAACTCGAGTCGCCGCGCAGACCCGTTCGACCGCATCTCCCGCGTGAACGATCGCACCCACACCATTTCCGTGGAAACGATCCGCTGAGTTTGCTGGTAACGGCGTTCGAGCTGCGCGCCGAGACGGGCAAGGGTGGTCTCAAGATCGAAAGCAGTCTCTTGGCCCAAGACGGACTCGTGGGCCGTCAGCAGCAACACACAGACGACTACTCCCAATAAGGGCCGCCGGACAGCATTCACCGATGTCCTCCCACTACGAAGGTGAAGCCACATTCCTCACCCATGTCCCCTCTTCGACACCTGCACCTCAGAACCGACGACTCAAGCCCGGCGCCAGTCACTGTCGACCGCGATGAGTTCGCACGAACCAAAGCGATAGTGCACCAACTACAAGAACAGTCCAGACCGAATAGCGAAACATGGCGACAACAAACAAAACGCCAACAGCAACACCGATGATTTCAATGGTCCGAACAAGGAGCGTGTTGCGTTCGCGAATACGTAGGTAGTCCTCGGCCGACAACTGGCGAAGCTGGCTTCCCTCCGCACTCGACTCGTTCTCCTTCTGTGTAAACGGCATGCGGCGCTCTCTCAAATCGCAGCGCGACGGGTCGATTCTACCGCGGTCGTGCGGCGGCCCGCCCGTCGGAAAAACGGTGGGCTTCGGCGGTCTTCTGGGCAGGCGTCACCAACGCAAAACGCGCTCACCCCGCTCGGCGACGTGTTCACGGTGTCCGGGAACGTGCGGCACGGGGTCACGGTTCCACCGTGATCTCGCCAATCGCCCAGGGATGGTCCGTGCAGTGGTAGAGAAATGTACCTGGCTGGTCAAATGCGACGAACTCCCAGGTCGCCGGGTCGAGGCTGGCAGTGGTCCAGCTCCCGTCCCGTGCCGCGATGGTGTGGGCTATCTCGCCGTTATTCAGAAACCGCACACGTGCACCCGCCGTGACCAGCGCACGCACCGGGTTGAACGCGTGTTCCCTGATCGCGTAGCGCCGGCCTCCAACCGACCAGGAAGGGTTCTGGATGAGCGTTGCAGCTTCAATTTCGTCGGTCTCTCTCGGGGCAGGTCCAGACGGTGGTAAGTCTGCCCACGGGTCATCTGGAACCACACCTCGTGCGGGCACGACGCCGTCGAGCGTGAATGCCCATAGCTCCCGCCCCATCGGAATAGTGATGAACTGTTTTCCGTCTAACTCGTAGGCAACAGCCGGACCAGGGCGCATCCGCGCACCTTCGGTGGCCGTTTGAAACGCCCACACCCGATCGCCGGTTCGCACGTCATACGCCTCGACCAACCCATCGGGCGCCCCTCTGAACATCAGACCACCGGCAGTTGTCAATGGACCGCTCGTGCCGAGCAGCGCTGTCGGCACTTCATGCTTCCATGCGATCCGACCGGTGCGAGTGTCGACGGCAGCGATGATACCAACTGGATCAGGGAGCGTAAGCTGAAAGCCTCCAGCATTCGATAGCCACGGGTCCTGAGGACGCCGCGCGAGTCCGACCATTGCTTGGCCTTGCGCATAAATGTAACCA
>DQEK01000327.1:0-4344 GCA_003533545.1 Acidobacteriota bacterium
GTAAGAATGCTGCCGTGACCAAGTATACCTCTTCGTTCCTCAGGTAGGCTGACCCGCTGGAAGCGTGTACCGGTGATGTTTGGAATACCGTAGTGCTTCGCCACTCGCTCGTCCACAAACGAGTAATCAGCATCGAGGAGGTCGAGGACGCTGCGATCGTCCCGAACAAGGTGTTCGAAAAAGAGTTCTGTCTCGCGACGAAGCGAGCGGGCAAGTGTTTGGTCGTAGTAGGGGTAGCTCACCGCATCAGGGTGGATTTTTTCAAGGTCCTGCAGCCGGAGATATTGCGCTGCGAAGCGAGTGCCGAACGCCTCGGCGCGAGGGTCAGCCAGCATACGGCGCACTTGGTGCTCGAGCTTGGCTGGGTCCGCGAAGGCACCCTGAATCGCCTCGTCGATCAACTCGGCGTCTGGGACCGAACCCCACAAGAAAAAGGATAACCGAGACGCCAGTTCGATATGGCTAATTTGGTAGACCTGCTCGCTCGCTACATTCACTGGCAACCGTTCAAGCCTGAATACGAACTGTGGATTGGCGAGCAGCGCTTGCAATGCAGTTCGAATACCGCTTTCGAAATCCCCAGCCGAACGTCCACGTTCATAGAACCGCATTAGGCCTTTGAGGTCGATGTTGTCAACAGGGCGTCGGTAGGCCCGTTCTGCCAGCCGAGAGACAATCGTTTGGGCACATGGAACTTCTTCGTCGGCTGACACCGGCCGGCAAGTGAAAATGGTCCGACGGCTCGGGGTGTCAGAGACGCCGGTGACGTCGTAGGGCCCGCTAATGTTAAAGTGCCTTAGGTGAGGCACTGTGGTAATGCCGCGAGCCGTGCCGATGTCCGTATCGGCTAAGCTTTGCTCATTCGGCCCCATCAGATCGTCCACCGGACCTTCGAACCGCTTGAGAAACGCCGCCGCGACTCTTCGCGGGCCAGCCTTGACCGCGATTGGCTCGGTCTCCATGGCGACGCCGTTTGGGTCGGCTTCGTGCATGAACGGGTCGATCGGAAGTAACGCAACACGCTCGCCGTCCACTGAGATTTCAATTTGACCTTCGTGTTGCGCTGTCGTCTCGAAAAGATGAAGAGACTCCCGAGCAAAGAGAACGCCGACTGCGTCAACGTGCAGTTTCACCTCAAAAGTATAGTTACCATCGGCAGGGAAATTGTGGATGACTGCGACGCCTCCGCGCGTACCGAAAGGCGCGCCGTCAACGCGACGGAGCTGCGAGGCTGTTCGTGGCACCTTATAGGTCGCTTCACTCGCGGAGGCCTCAGGGTCGCCGACTGCTAGGCGGCTAATGTGATCGGCCGCACGCAGGTAACCTTCGAGTAGCGTCGCGGAAAGATTTTGCACATCGGCGATATTGTCGAAGCCTTGGCTCAGCGTGTCGGGTGGCAGAAAGGCGTTGACGTCCACATCGAGCTTCAGTAGGTCCCGTACCGACCGCGCATACTCAGCCCGGTTCAGGCGCTGGAATGTGCGTCGACCTGGGTTCGGATGGATGGCGGCCGCCGTGTCGATCTGTCTTTCCATCGTCTCGATGAGTGTCAGGATTTGAGTTTCGTCTGGGCGACGTGAGCCTGCGGGAGGCATCATGCCCGCAGTCAGCTTACGAATCACCTTCTCGGCGACCTCGGTGTTGTCTTCAGGGGACGTGACGTCGAACGATGCAAGCGACAGGTTCCCGCGCAACGCCCGGTCATTGTGGCAACGGAGACAATACTGATTAATCAGGGAGACCGACTCTGAGTGATCGCCGGGCAAGGCTTCTGAGTTCTCGGCCTCGGTGGCCTGGCTCTGACCAAGGAGAACTGGCTGGTTTACTAGCAGTAGGCTGGCGAAGACGAGGAATGGTGCTATTCCTAGGGTTAACGTCCGCATTCTCAGTCCAACCATCTCAGGTTTACTCTCGACCGCAAGCTTCTCTAAGACCATCACATTATAAGGATAATGGTCGGGTCTGAAAAGTTCTACTAGCTATTTTTGCTTAATATTCGCCTGAAGTTTCGTTCGGAGTGTGCCGGGCCTGCGTGATGTGGACCCGAGAGTGGTAATTAGTGCTGCCTCTAGTTCCTACGGCCGGCAGCCAGTCGGCCAATAGTGAGCGCCTCGGGTGCTGTCAGAATGATGACGCGAAAGCCCTGCGCGATACGATCGGTGATGTCTTCGGTCCCGGCCGTGATGCCGCAGGGCACGTTGAACTCCTTGCACGCCGAGAGCACAGTTTGGATCGCGTTCTCAACCTTCAATGTATCTCCCTCGTACACCTGCCTGAGGTCGCCTGGTCCAGGTGAAACGATACTGACGCCTGGGGTGCTGACAATCTCACGCACGTGATCGATGCCGACTTGGTCTTCAATTAGCAGCATGCTGAGGAGTGCTGCGTCAGAATCTGGCCAGGTTTTACCCTTGGTGTGCACAGCAGCGACTGCGAGCCTAGCGTCTTCGGCTGACTCGAGATGAGGAAACACTAGGCCCACCGCACCGGCGTCGAGGCCTTGGCCGGTTCGAAGGTGCGCAGCCTGACGGTCGGCGCGGATTGGCGGAATGCGTAAAAGGATGGGATGGGCCTTACCGGCGTTCGCCATTCCTTCCTCGTATGCTTGCATGCGCTCCAGATCGAACGGGCCGCGTTCAAGCGAGTAAAACACGAAATCGAGCTTGGAATAACCGGCCATGCGTGCACCCTGCTCAGGGGTCTTTTCACCGGAAAAGAGTCCAAAGATGACTTGGCCGCTGGTTAGCTTGCGAGCGAGCGTGTCATCGGTGACTGATGATTGGCCACGGATTGTGACGATTGAGGTGCTCAACAGCAGGATGATGATAGTCAGTGTTCTCATTGAAACCATTGGTCCTGCTTTCTAGGTTTAGGTGCCTAGGCTAACTCTTTGATCTAGGCAGGGCGTTCAAGAAAAAACCGGAGCTGGACACAGTATCCAACTCCGGCAACCAAATCTATAGTTCCACTCAGAACCTACCGGCTCGCCGGTGGCACAATGTCGTTAAGTCGGAGGTATACCGTCATGACGCCGTACTCTTGCCGTGTGTGGATCATCGCCATATAGGCGATCCGCGCGCGGTTCGACTCGCCTAGGTATCCGCCGTCGACCACTTCCCGTAGCGACGCGTCGGTCTGACCGCTCAAAATCTCGGTGCCGAAGTCAAACGAATCACTTAACGCTTGGAGGACGTCAGCTTTCTCGACGGGTTCTCCGAAGTCCGGCCGAGCGGCGTCGGTGTCGAGATTGCCCATGTAGAAAAGGTGGGCGCTCGCGACATGCATGAGCTGCTCGCCGAAGTTCCGTAATTCTTCTGTCGGCTTGTAGTCGAAGTTCTCGGCCGGCATTGCATCGCCGAATTCCATCATCGCAGTCTTCAAGTCTTCCCAGTCCTTGAGTACTACAGCCGCGAGAGCGCCTTCCTCCATCGACGCAGATTCCTCGACTTGTGTCACGCTATCGTCTACCAGCGGTTCCTGAATATTGCAGGCCGCAAGGCCGAATGAAACGGCAGTGAGAAACGACATAACGAACAGGGTGCGAAATACGAGATACATTGAGCCTCCTTGATTCCTATGGTTAATACATTACGAAGCCGAGACTAGGAGCGTCTCCATCTCAGCAAAACAGTCATATTGAAGTTCATGTTCAAGCTTATGGAAGAGCCATGGCGACTAACGACCCGGAGTAGCCCCGACCTCCGACTGGGAGAACGATGTACTGCTTCCCGTCGTGCATGTAGGTCATGAGGGCGGTATTGGTGGGCGCTGGAATTTCGACTGTGCCGAGTCGTTCACCGGTCGCCTTGTCGTTGGCGTAGAGTAGCGATCGGCCACCTCGTCCTTCCGCATAGATCAGTAAGGTCTTGGTGAGCAAGGCGGTGGCGTGCGTCGTATTCCCAGTATTGGGGATATCGAGCCCCTGAAGAGCCGGGTGATTCGCGACGTTGTCCGGCGTGTCGCCGTTCGGGATGAACCACAGGTGATCGCCGGTATTCATGTCGATCGCTGTAATCCTGCCGTAGGGCGGTTTCAAGTACGGGAGGCCCTGCACGCGGCGTGGGCCAGCACCAGCGCCACTTGCCCAGTCCATGAGAGTGGTGCCGATTGGACTTTCATACTGAAGGTCGGCTTCTGCCCCGGGCACTAGGAATGGTGACCCGCACGACTTGATAGACGCGGTGTAGAGAATGCCGGTTTCCGGGTCGACAACCGTGCCACCAGGGATGTTCGTGCCACCGTTCCCCCCAGGGCAGATTAGAGCGGACCGCTTGCCGAGGTCGTTGTCGCGGTGAAGCGGCGGGTTAAACAGTGGCCCCATCTGATAGTCGGCCATCATCTCGA
>DQEK01000327.1:4740-10371 GCA_003533545.1 Acidobacteriota bacterium
TCGTAGGCCGCCGGCCTGGTCGGGAATGGCTGAGTAGGCGAAGTCTGCTCGCCTGGAATCATTGATTCTGGTACAGGCCGCTCGTCGATCGGCCAGATCGGTTCGCCCGTTTCACGATTTAGGACGTAGGCGAATGATTGCTTTGTGGTCTGCACCAGGAGCGGCACCCGTTCTCCGTCAATCATCACGTCCAGCAAGCTCGGAGCGGTGGGGTTGTCGTAGTTCCAGATGTCGTGGTGAACCGTCTGAAAGTGCCACCGCCGCTCGCCTGTTTCGACGTCGATCGCCAAGATCGTCGTGGCAAACAAGTTGTCCCCGGGGTGCTCGCCGCCCCAGAAGTCGTTTGTGGGGGGGTCGGTGACGACGTACACGAGGCCGAGTTGGGGGTCAGCCGACAGTGGTGCCCAGGCGGACACGTTACCTGTGTAGGACCAGGCGTCGGTTTCCCAGGTCTCGTGGCCAAATTCGCCTGGCTGCGGAATGACATTGAATTTCCATTTGTGTGCGCCCGTCTTGACGTCGTAGGCGAGGATGTGTCCGGGAACGTTCTCCCGCCGGGATTGATGGTAACCCTGCTCGTGCGCGTTGCCAACGACGATCGTGTCATTCACGACGATAGGCGGGGATGAATTCGTAATGTAGCCGATGTCCGTCGAGATACCGTCATAGGGGTCATACGGGTAGCCAAAGTCAGCCAGGAGGTCAACCGTTCCGTTGTCACCGAAGGCTTCGATTAGGTGGCCGGTATCCGGATCGAGCGCGTGAAGAAAAAATGCTGGTGTCACAACGTAGATTCGACCTTGGCCGTCGACCTCACTGTAGGCGACGCCTTTACCGTAGTTCTTCCGCATGGACAGTTCCCACCGCTTGGTAGGTGGTTCGCGGAAGGTCCACAGCGTTTCACCGGTGGCCGGATCGATGGAGACAACGGTGCGCCGCTGTCCAGCGACGGTGTAAAGTCGCCCGTTGACATAGAGCGGGGTAGATCGAAGGATATTGTCGACAGTGGGTCCGAAATTGTCGCCTTTCCACACCCACTGCACTTCAAGGTCCTCAAAATTCTCAGCGTCGACCTGTGCGAGTGGCGAATACCGGGAACTGGCGGCGTCACCACCCCAGTAGCTCCATGCACCGTTCTCAGTGCCGGTGTGTGTCCGCTCTTGGGCGAGGACTGTGGGTGTCATCCACAGCACTGCAGCCACGGTCACCATCCCTGCTGCCGCTCTTGGCCATCGTTGCGTCGCTTGAGTTATACCCACGTATTACCTCCCTAATCTCGCACACACCGGATAGTGAAGCCGGGGCCTAGGCAAACTACGTCTTAGCCGGCTCCAAGTATCCGCTATCATATCCTTTCCGTCGTTGGTTTTGCGTCACCGGTGTGAGTTGTCCAATCGGCTCACCTTGGTTGGTCATCAGGCGTAGACTGGGGCTCGGGAGGCAGCTCGATCATTTGAGTTGCCTAGCGTTGTTTTCTCGCTATTGGTAACGACGTTATCCAGTCGCGCCTATTTTCGGAGATCTGTTTATGCTGCGCACACTCTTGCTTGTCATTCTAGCCGTCGGATTCTTGTGGTTACCTGCGACCTCGCACGGAGAAAACCCATCTGTCCGAGACCAGCAGACGCCGCCCTATGCTTCCTCCCGTCCCCTTGGCACTCTTCGGGAGCAAGCTGCCATCCAGCAGGCTTGGCTGAGGGAACGGCTTGAAACGAACCTTCCGGTGGTTATGCGCGAACACGGTGTGGATATGTGGGTCGTATCGATGCGTGAGTACAACGAGGACCCAGTATTTCGCGCGCTCGTTTCACCGACGAGGTTCGCTGCTCGCCGCCGGACCATCTATGTCTTCTTTGATCGAGGTAGTGACGAAGGCTTGGAGCGGATCGCCTTAGGTGGCACCTCAATGGGCGGGTTGTATGAGGCTTACCGGACTGAGCTTCCGACTGCAACTGGCGACACAGCAGAGCTGTGGGGTGCCGACCAATGGAGGCTGCTTGCTCAACTGGTTCGTGAACGAAATCCTCGAAGCATTGCGGTCAACATATCTGATGAACACAACTTTGCCGACGGCCTTACTGCGGGTGAGTGGGAGCAGATGCGAGCGGCGCTCGGACCCGACCTCGAAGCGCGAGTGGTACGGAATCCACGGCTGGCAATCGACTATCTTGCGATGAGGGTCTCGAGTATGACGCAGGTCTACCGCCGGTTGCAGGGCTTCGTCCACGAAATCATCTCTGCGGCATTCTCGAACCTGGTTATTACGCCTGGCGTGACGACCACTGAGGATGTGGTGTGGTGGATGCGTCAGCGGGTGAACGACCTGGGTCTGCACACCTGGTTTCAGCCATCGGTCAGTGTTCAGCGTCGTAACTCGACAGCAGAGGACTTGGGTGACGATCCGGTGATCCAGCGTGGTGATGTGTTGCATTGTGATTTTGGAATCACAGCGATGGGGCTTAACACCGACACCCAGCATATGGCTTATGTTTTACCTGATGGTGAGACCGACGCCCCTGAAGGATTGAAGCGAGCGCTCGCACGGGCGAATCGTTTACAGGACATCCTTTTGGATCAAACTAAGGTTGGTATGACCGGTAATGAGGTGCTTCAAGCAGTGCTACGCCAAATGCGGTCTGAGGGTTTGAACGGCACGATGTACTCTCATCCAATCGGGGACCATGGGCACGGTGCGGGTCCACTGATCGGCTTATGGGATTACCAGGAGGCCGTTCCTGGACGTGGAGACGTTCCTGTCATAGCAAATATGTGGTACTCGACTGAACTCCAGGTAACGACACCAGTGGCTGAGTGGAACGGCCAACCGGTACGAATGGCGCTGGAAGAGGAGGCCGAAATTACGCCGGATGGGGAAATGCGCTGGATGCTACGTCGCCAGACCGAATTACATCTTGTGCGATAGGTAGGTAGTTTTTCAGTTCGTCAATCCAAGGGACCAAACGTCTCATTTTTTAGTTTAAACGTTGCGTCGAGCAACGGGTCGGTTGCTTGAGCGGTCACGCGGTGAGCGACGTAGTCACCAAGCATGATGCCGTGCTTGTAACCGTGGCCGGAACCGGCGCCCAGCAACCAGACATTATCTAGAGCAGGATGCCGGTCGACGATAAAGTGTGCATCGATGCTGTTGGTGCGTGGGCTTACTCGGGTTTCTAGTAGCGGTTGTCCAGCTAGGGAGGGAAATGCGTCGTCAGTCCAGTCATGAATCCGTCGGATTTCGTCGCGTGTAACTGTCCGGTTATCTGTGTCCGGGTCCAGTGGACCAGAATCCCAGTAGGGACCTAGCTTTAATCCCTTCCCATCAATGTTGGGAAAGCCGTAGACACCGCGGGTCACGAAGGTTGGGCAGTTGGGGAAGGATAGGCGGTGATCGCGGTCGGGTGTACCTACGAAGAAGATTGCCCGTCGGTTCAGTCGAAGCCTGTTTCCCAAAATCTCTGGAAACATCTTGAGGTGCCACGGGCCGCATGCGAACACAAAGGTCTGTGCCGCAAGCGTTTCACCAGTTGAGAGGGTGACGGTCTGTAGTCGCCTGCCGACGCGGCTTTCGGGTGTCGCCCGTGCCAGTGTGAACTGTCCGCCCTTCTCTCTGAACGCATCAGCCACGGCTAGGCATCCCTCGCGGCACTTCAGCACACCGGTGCTCGGAACCGAATGGCCGACGGTGACACCGTCAAGATTGAACTGCGGATACCGGTACTCAAGTTCGGTTCGTTCGACCCGCTCGTTTTCGACTCCGAGCCGGTCGAGCACTGTCTTTGTATCCTGCAGTGTCTTGGTCCACTCCTGACTTAAGGTGATCTGTCCGGTTGGATAGAGTAGGCGGCGGCGCCATTCGGCCTCACGTGCCTGCCAGCGGCTGAGTGCTTCGATTGCCCATCGCGAATAGATTTCACGGTCACCGTAACTGGCTCTGATCTGTCGGGTTTCACCGCCTGAACTTGAGCGCGCGTTACCTGGACCATAGGCGTCGACCAACCTCACAGAGTGACCCATCTCACGAAGGTAGAGGGCGGTCCACCCTCCAAAGGCCCCGGCACCGACGACAACAATCTCGGGACTGGGTGAGGTTTGAATGGACGGAGCGCTACCGAACCGCTCTATGCCACCACCGAAGAGCGGAGCGCTGACACTTGCCCCTGCTAGTTGTAAGAAAGTTCGCCGCTTCATACGCGCGACTGTTTCAGCATGTTGTTACTAGGGATAGGAGTTAGCAACTGACGCAGCGATTGTTATTCGTCGCACCAAGATTAACAAGAAGGTCGATGGTGTGAGGAAATGGTTGTGTTCGTTGGACCGGCCCGTTCGCCAGGTCGGCGGTTGTGTGACCACGACGGCTTACGGTAGTGACCTCGGCGCCCTTCGAAACGAAATACTCGATGAGTTCATTGTCGCCTCGCGACGCGGCGTGGTGTACAGGTGTATAGCCCTGATGGTCCCGGGCGTTGACGTCAGCGCCCAATTCCTCTACGAGGAATTTCACGGAGGGTATCCAGCCACCTGGCACGTGCCGATGAGAGTTTGCTGCAAAGCCTGCGCCGTAACCAACACCAGACGCCGCATGGATTGGATAAACAGCGGGTCCGCCGAGTGGGACCGGTGGAAGACCCGAGTGATCCGTGTCGTCACCTCGCCGCCTCCGCCCGGGAACCTTAAGTGTAGGCAGAGTCGGGTCAGCGCCATGCTGCAAGAGCATCCGCATTGCACGCAAATCAAGCGCGTAAGCCGCCCGCCAAAACGGTGTCGCACCAGTCCGGTCAACACCTAACAAGTCCCGGTTGTAGGTCGTATACCAGAGCGACTTTGTCAAACGAGCGTTCACATCTGCTCCAGCGTCTAGGGTTGCTTTCATCAGAGCCAGGTAGGACGTCTCCTGCTGCATATAGTCGGTCGGCTGCGGGTGCCGTGACTTAGGCGCCCAGTGCATGTTGAGGGCGGCATAGAGTGGCGTTGCTCCTGCGTCACTTACCAAGGACGGGTCTGCTCCTTGGCTGAGAAGATACATCGCCAAGTCAAAGTGTCCGTTGATCGTCGCCATGAGCATCGGAGTAGTTCGGTCAGAGGTGCTTTGTCCATTGATATCGGCCCCTCCGGCAAGTAATGTCCGCGTTGCTTCAACGTGACCTTCCCTAGCGGCTAACAGTAGTGCGGTCAGTCCGCCGTGCGCTCCGACAAGGTCGGGATAGCCAAGTGGTTCTGGTTCTTCCTGTAGGTCCACCTCAATTGCTAAGGCCTCGAATTGTTCAGCGGGCTGTGTTGAAGCACTGTTCGGAGTGGAAGAGGACTCAGTCACCGGCTCGGGTTGCCCCGCGGCTGGTTCTTGACGTTCAATTCCCATTAGTTGATCGCGGAGCTTACTGATACGTTCACGGCGAGCACGAGAGTCCTCTCTGTCCACCTTATCGCGTGTTGTTACGTTGATTACCTTGCCGGTCATTCGGGTATCGGCACCCGCTTCAAGCAGTGCTTCAATTACGTCCACGCGGTTTCTTGCCGACGCAAACATCAAGGGAGTCTGTCCCCACCCAGCCTCGCGCACGTTTATGTCGTCCTGGTAGGGTAGAAGTGCCCTTACTGCTTCGGTATCACCTGACGCGGCGGATAAGTGGAGTG
>DQEK01000327.1:10757-11372 GCA_003533545.1 Acidobacteriota bacterium
ATCACACTCCCGCTTCCAGCTTTACTTGCGACGTGGAGAGGTGTGTGTGAGCCGATCCGAGTGACTACTGCTGGGTCGGCGCCAGCTGCGACCAGCACAGACACAGTCTCGACATCACCATTTCTTGCTGCCCAGTGCAAAGCTGTTAGGCCATCGCCCTGTGCGGTATTGACGTTAGCGCCCGTGGCAATCAGTGATCGCACAGTTTCAACATCTCCCACCATGGCCGCGTCGGCAACAGGCGAATCAGGTGCGGTTGCCCAGGTGACTGCTGAGATACTGCTGATTCCAATCACTATTGCAAGGTGAATCCTTCGCATCCAAGTCTCCATAGGCGGTCAGGCTGAGAGTGAGAACGCACCAGTGCTATCGCCAAACTGCTCCTTTTCCTCGAGTCCGAGCTTTTGTAGCAGTGTGAGCATGACGTTTGCCATGGGCGTGCCGGCTTCAGCGCGCAAATGGAGATTACCGTCGAGCTGACCGTTCGCTCCTCCGACCACGATTAGCGGGCACCGTTTGTGATTATGTACGTTGGGGTCGCCCATCGGGGAACCGTAAATGACCATCGTCTTGTCGAGCAGCGTCGTCTCGCCCTCTTCGAGACTGCGTAGTTTT
>DQEK01000096.1:0-2182 GCA_003533545.1 Acidobacteriota bacterium
TATCCAAGCCATTACTAACAATCGCGTCCGTACTCGCGCTCGCCTTCTTGATGAACTACGGAGGGATGACCTCCACATTGGGGCTCGCCTTCGCTGCCACCGGGTCGCTCTACCCATTCTTTAGTGCGATGCTTGGGTGGACCGGGGTATTCCTAACCGGAAGCGACACATCCTCCAACGCCTTGTTTGGGACCCTGCAGGTAGTCACCGCCAACGCGCTCGGGTTGAACCCGGTGCTGACAGCCTCAACCAACGCCGCGACCGGTGTTATGGGTAAGATGATCTCACTCCAGAGCATTGCGGTCGCCGTCGCTGCCACCGGCATGGCATCCTCCCAAGAGGGACGCCTGTTCAGGATCACGCTTAAACACAGCATCATCCTGGCCCTGTTCATGGCCGGTGTGACCATGCTCTTCGCCTACGTGCTGCCACAATTCGTCCCGCAACCCTAACAGGAACTGCCAACGACGCGCCCAACCTCCAGCGGAAATCAGGTCACGGTCCGGCACCTCCGACAGGATGACCACGATCTCCTGGTGTCTGTTGAAGAAGGCCTGTTTGATGAGCCGGTGATCCCGAGCGAGGCGGCCCATTTCCTGGCTGACCCTGGGCATCACATGGTGGTGGCGCTGGACGGCGACACGGTAGTCGCCATGGCCTCTGCCACGGTCGTGCGTCACCCCGACAAGCCGCCTGAGCTTTTCATCAACGAGGTAGGCACCCGCGACGACCACCAGCGCCGCGGTCTGGCCACCCGTCTTGTTAAGGCCCTAATCGAATGGGCCCGCGCGGCGGGTCACAAGGGAATCTGGCTGGCTACCGAGGAGGGCAATGCCCCGTCCCGCGGCCTCTATGGCAAGCTCGGCGCCAGAGAGACCGGAGGCGTGGTGGTTTATGACTGGGACGGGGCGATGGATGACTAGCCCGAGATCGCGACATCGGCAATGGCACTCCTCCTCCCCATTCGCGAGGGAGTGCTGGCTGGATTTCTCCGCACCATATTCAACTGCCGCTAAGAGTCAGTGGACGACGAGATAGACGATTTAACCCAAACAGCTACGGCAGTTCGTCGAATATGACTCTGACGGCAGCCTCGACGCGGGTCGAATCGTAATCCGGGTACCGACCAGACAGATCGACGGTACGCGTGGCTTGGTCTGCGCTCTGTCCGGCCCCCTTGGCCGTGCGAACAGCGGATAACAGGTCGGCCGTAAAACGCTGAAACTCCTGGAAGCTTTCCCAGGTGGTGACGGGGATATGCCCTGGCACCACCGTGTCTACTCCCTGAATCGTCGAGATGGCCTCGGACAGGCTGTTCGGAAGTGCGACCCCACTTCCGCCGTTGTTGACGTCGAGGAACGGAGCATCACGCCACGGAAACATGTCCCCCGTCTGCAGTACTCCAAGCGCTGGATAGACAATAAACGTGTCACCGTTAGTGTGCCCCGCCCCGAAGTAATAGAGGTCCACCTGGTCCGCCCCAGACCCCAGCGTCAACCGGTCAGTAAATGTCTGCTTCGGTAAATACTTCGCGTTCATCCCCTGGAAGCCCGGCATCTCTTCCATGTTGGTCTTGGTGTTCGCGTGAGCGACGATGTTCACGGTATCTGGAAAAAATTCATTACTACCCACGTGATCGCCATGCGTGTGGGTATTAATGATCGTGACTACCGGCTTATCCGTCACGCTCCGGATGCGGTCGAGGAGCACCTGGCCCCAACCAGGCAACTTCGTGTCAACCACCGCCACGCCGCTGTCCATAACGAAGACCCCGACATTACCCCCGCTGAATAAGTCCCGATCGACGGGAGTCGACCCCTTGATGACATACAGGTTGCCCTTCACCTGTTCGATCTGGGCCCCATCCACCGCACCCTGATTGAGTTGTTGCAGCCCGGTGAGGGTAACCGGCAGAACCCCAACGGCCACGATGGCCGCCAATGTAATTCCTCGTCTCATCTTCTCTCCCTTATCAGGGTGTCTCGCCCAGGCCACGGAGAAACCGGTCCGGCGCCACGAAGCGGGTGTGATAGATGTCCCAATCACTCTGGTGGCGCCGATAGACTGGGTCGTCTTCGAGTACAGTCGATGCCTCGACCGGGTAGGTCGACCGCTCGTGCGTCGGCAACGGCCCAACGGTCTTCGAATGCGTGGTGTTGAAGTCTCCGTCCTTGACCCAACC
>DQEK01000096.1:2578-3421 GCA_003533545.1 Acidobacteriota bacterium
CTCGTCGCCAGCGTTCATGATGATGTAGCGATCGTCGACTTCCTCAATCAGCTCACGCACGTCGCCGAATCGCGTGTGATAGCCGACGAGATCCCGCCAACGAGGTCTGACATTGGCAATTTCATAACGAGGAATCTCGAGCCCACGCGGCCCGATCAAGTCGGTCCGTGAGTACCCGCGGTACTCCAGTGTCGCACTCTCAGGGACCAGTCGCTGCAACTCGGGCCGCTCGGCGTCGAGGCGCGCCGCCGAACCGACCCAATCCCAGTAAACCTCAAGATTGGTGCGCAGCCGGAGCCGGCGCGGCACCGTACCCCCAGGAAGTCGGGGTACGTCGATCACCATCGTCTTGGACTTGCCCGCCGGAAATCCAAGATCAGGATGCAGCACAACCCAGTGCCCATCCGCCGTACGGGCCTCAAGCGCCACTCCGCGCGGCGGATCGTGTTGTCCCTGCCCGAGCGCTACATTAATGCTACTGTCGGTCGGGTAGACCCACCCATGCGCGAGCAGCCACACGTCGCCCTCTGCGAACGGAGCAAGCTCTACCTCCATATAGTGGTCGCGCGTAACCCCTTGATGGCTCCCCCGCTCAAACGAAGCCACGTACCGCTGGTCTCTAGACCGAACCAAATCCGTCACATCGGTCCCGGCGTCGTCCCAAGCCCCGACCACCGACTGTGACATCCCGGTGATGTGCGGCCGCAATTTGCTAGGTTCGGGGGCGAATCGTTCGTCGACGTATGTCTCAGTTCCTGGCGGGTGATCAATGACCAACAGCGACACGTGGTCGATGAAGTGAGTCTCCCACAACTCGGCAGTCACCCTGAGATCGTAGATGCC
>DQEK01000148.1:0-1339 GCA_003533545.1 Acidobacteriota bacterium
AAGCAATAGCTGAGATGGCGGGCTCGACCGGTAGAAATAACAGATTTTGCTACGCAATGGCTAGTGCTGATGATCACATCGAATTCGTCGAGATCGAACTGTTCCACCGCGGCAGGAAACAATGGAAGGGTGAAGCGGTAAAACTTCGACGAGAACGGTATGTGCTGGATGAAGGACGTGTGAATCGGCCGTGCCTCGATCGTTGGAGACACCGAAGAGGGGACATGTAAGAGACAAAAACGTTCCGCATCTGGGAACAATTCACAGATCGCCTCCAACGTGCGCTCGCCGCCACGCATTCCCGTCAGCCAGTCGTGTGCAAGTGCTACCCGGCCCGTATCAGATGTGGAATGTGTCGCGATCGGCGAAGGAAAAGGCATTGGTGTAGTCACGAAGCACTCACTTCACGATAAGCGGCTAGGACTCGGCGAACAGATGACTCCCATGAAAATTCGGACGCGCGAATTCGTCCCAGGTGTGTCAAACGCTCACGGAGCGCAGTGTCTGACAGGATCTGCTGCATTCCATCTGCGATCGATTCCGCGTCGTGTGGATTGACGAGGAGGGCCGCTTCACCAACCACCTCCGGTAGGGACGAGAGACTCGAGGTCAGCACGGGGGTTCCGCTGGCCATCGCTTCCAGTGGAGGAAGTCCGAAGCCTTCGTATAGTGATGGAAAGACGAAGGCGTCCGCTAGATGGTACAGAGCGGCCAGGGTATCGGCGCTCAGAAAACCGAGAAATCGCACATGTTTATGTAGGTTGTAGCGGTGCACAGCTCGGCGAAGCGTGGCATAACGTGAAATCTCGCTACCGGAGATCAGCAACTTGACTTCGTCGAAACCTCGTTGCCTAAGGCGGGCGAAAGCGTCGATAACCCGCTCAAGATTCTTGTGTGGCTTTACGTTTCCAGAATAGAGCAGGAATCGATCGTGGAGTTGGTAGCGCTCGCGCACATTGGCGATTTGGTCCGCATCCGGTGTTTCGTTGAAACGGTCGTCAATGGCGTTGTAAATAACGTCGACTTTGTCGGGACGAATCGCGCAGTATTTGAGGATGTCTCGCTTAGAAGCCTCTGAGACGGTGAGAACCTTTGTAGAACGTCTGGTGGCCACCGAGAAGGCGATACGCGCATAGAGGTGCGCAAATCGCCCCGGGAGGTACTCCGGGAACATTAAATGAATACAGTCGTGGATCGTTACGATGACTCGACAGGGTGTTAGTGCTGGGACTACGTAATGCGGTGCGTGAAAGAGGTCGACGCCGGTGCGCAACAGATTTAGGGGAACGGTCAACTGTTCCGCAATCGAGTAGTTCTGGGATCGGCTCGGAAGCGGGCG
>DQEK01000148.1:1643-2677 GCA_003533545.1 Acidobacteriota bacterium
GGGATCGGCTCGGAAGCGGGCGGAATTTGGGGCCCAAGGCCTCGAGACGCTCACAGTCGGCCCGGCGGCAAATTAAGATGTAATCGTTCTCTTGGTCGAGTTTCGCGAGCCAACGCAGAAGGTTTCGAACATAAGTACCGACACCAAAATCGTCAATCTTACGGACATCGATAGCTACTCGCATTCCATCCATCCTAGCAGGCACAGTGCGGTTTTCGAGCCGCGGGTGGCTGCCACGGTTCAACGCGATGCCCGCAAGTCGTATCTGGTGAGGGTTGCCTTGGCGTAAACCGCGGAAGGCCAGACCCGAGGTGCCTTGAACTCATGTAGCTCCTGGACGGGGCCTAGTCGCCCGAAAGCCAGTCACGAAGCCAGTGGTAACTCCGAATCACCGGGTACCAAACAGGGTGATGTTTGAGGTAGAAGGCTAAGTGACTTTGGCGGTAGGCAGCCGTTACGGCGACAGGATTCGATCGTCCAGAGCGTCCGCGGTGATGCACTACTTCAGCGGTTGGGGTGAAGAGTACGCGTCGCCCCAAGGCTCGCGTTGCCGCACAAAAGTCCACGTCTTCTGTGTAAAGAAAAAACCGTTCATCGAGAAGCCCAACGGCATCTGCGTCTGCTCGACGAACTAGCAAACAAGCGCCGCTAACCCAGTCCACGAATCGTTCGGTGCGGGCCCGCCTCTCGACGAACGCGGCGATAACCGGGAATGCTCGGCGGTGGCCAAGAATGAGACATTTCTGCCGCAGTTCTTGGAAGGGCGACAACATCGGTCCGAACGAGACCTCGAGGCGACCGGCGGCGTCGACAAGGCGTGGACCGGCAATGGCGACGTCGGGCCTTGCTCTTAGTGCGTTCACTAATTGATCAATGGCGCCAGCTCGCGGGATCGTGTCGCTGTTGAGCAGAAGCACTAGGGTGCTCTCGGTTGCTCGAATGCCTATGTTGTTCGCACGCGCGTAACCTAGATTATCTCCGGTGGTGATCAGGGTTACTTTTGGCCAACGGGTTCGGACCACATCCGCCGAACG
>DQEK01000357.1:0-153 GCA_003533545.1 Acidobacteriota bacterium
TCGGCGTTCCTAGCACGAGTAGACCGAACACGGCGTTACGCATCATGAGTTCACCTGGTTCAAAGGAGCATAAGTGCTGAAAACTTTGTGAGTATACCTGTAGGCAGCGCTCTGGATGGAGCCATGCTCACGCGGGTGCACGGCGCCCCACGC
>DQEK01000357.1:540-1860 GCA_003533545.1 Acidobacteriota bacterium
TTGATCGTTCGCGTCAGGTACATGACGGTCGCAATGACGACGAAGAGTCCAATGGAACCAATGAGCAGGGCGTAATCCTGATTTCTCAGCAAGATGTAGAGATTCCCGTAGAGAACCGCCGTGATGAACCCAACGATGGACGCTCTCGTGGCGCTCTTGAGCACAACTGAGGAATATGAGGCGATTAGCAACACGATGGCGCAACTGGCAGCTATATAGGCCGCCAAGAATCCGATGTGCTCGGCAAGGGACAGTTCGAGAAGGTAGAACACGCTCATCCCAGCACCAAGCAGGAGATACTGGAGCGGGTGAATACGAACTCCGCTGAGCATCTCGAACAGCCACAGAGCGATGAAAGTCACTACCAGAAAGAGCGGGGCGTACTTCACACTTCGATGTCCCATTCGGTAATTGTCTATCGGCACGAAGAACTTCACTCCAAATTGGGAGGCAGTGATTGCCTCCTTGAAGTCGGACCCGCTCTTCCATTGCTGAGGATAGTTCCTGCCGAGAAATGGGATACTCCAGCTCGCTTCAAATCCGTCCGCACTGACCGAGCGTTCCTTTGGAAGCCAGTTACCTTCGAAGCTCGGGTCGGGCCAGTCCGAGGTCAACTCGACCTCCGTTTCTCGGCCGAATGGGGTGAAATACACGCCCTCGCTTCCGTTTAGCTCCAGGGGAAAGGAAAAGTCGAACGCCTCGCCCTCCAACGACTGTGCGAGGGGAACATGAATTCCTGGTCCGGCGCCGCTGGCGCCACCTGGCCCTGGCAAGAAGCCGAACTCGTCGCCGTTCCAGTTGAGAACAGCCCGGTCAGTGATGCCCTTCGAGTCCGAAACGCCGAGCGACAGGTAGGCCTGCTCCCACAGAATGTCCTCGGCCCCGGTACCCCATGCCGAAAAATCCGGCCGGATGAAGTCGCCACTCACTTCAAGGGACACGGTATATAGGGGGACTTGAAAGATTCCCCGGTAACGTACTTCGCTGGCTGTTGTCCCGGTTATGCGCAGCGTCTCAGGCAAGAACGTCGCGTGCCGCGTCTCGGTGCGTGAAAGACTGTCCACCCGACTACCGGTCGTTCGTTGCTCGGTCCAATGATGCAAGTACGGAACGGAAATCCAAGGGCCTGCAATCGATTGATCCCCGCCCCAACTTGAAATGACGTCCCGAACTGCGTTGTCTCGTGTCCCTTCGCGTTCGCCAATAACACCACTGATCATTTCGATAGGAATTTGAAGCAGGAGGACCAAGAACCCGATCAGCAGAACCCGAAGGAGTTTCGAGTTCCGTATCGGTTCCGTGGCATCCTGGAGCCAGTTA
>DQEK01000357.1:2252-5780 GCA_003533545.1 Acidobacteriota bacterium
AAGTAGCTCTGCAACGCAAAGTTGACAGGCAAAAAAATGCTAGGTTGTCGACCATCCCTCTGACGACCGTTGCTGGGTGGTTTTCGACTGCGCTCTGGACTGTGCCTTGGCGACGATACCTTCCAGCACACCGATATACTCGGTGAACCGCTGCCGACCGCCCGGACTGAGGCGGTACATGGTGTGGGGCCGGGACCCTTGTTGTGCCTTCCAACTCTCTACGAGCCCAGCTTCGCTTAACACGACCAGATGCCGGTTGAGATTTCCATCCGTCAGTGAGCAAAGTTGCTTCAAGTCGTTGAACAACAGTCCTCCCTCATTTACAGCCAGAGACGACAAAATGCCCAACCGCGCTTTCTCATGCATCACGCGGTCGAGGCCTTCATAGGAAAACCGTCCCATGCTCGCTGGCGTTCGGTCCATCTTGTCGTCCATTTTCCTTACGGAATTTCCGTCAAAGCACATCGGCTTTGAGCCCGTTCTAACGTCCAAAACAGAATCGCCGCAGACATCAACTGACCACCGCCGAAAGAAATCCCCATCTGCCACGGTGACAAGGCATTGGCGCCCTGCCCCCAATACAAACAGCCGAGACCACACGAGGCGTAGTACAAAGCTACCCACAAGGATGCTGGTGGCAGCAAGCGATGCGATGCGAAAACCCCCAAACTAAAGATCAGTGCCCACAGCCCAGGGAACATCCATGACACTTCCGGCGCTGCCTGGAAGATACATAGCGTCAGCAACGCACCGACAACAAGGCTGGGCGATAATTGCTCGACTGCCAACCACGTCATTTGCCGCAGCGCCTCCGAATCAGTCCTTCTTGTCCTCCACCACACCTCACTCCCAACCACGATGGCGCTGATCGCCGCAATGCCTATCCAGAAGATGAGATAGCGCCCCAACTCACTGTCAGGCGACGCGACGAACAGTGGTTGCAAAACCGCTCCCAGTATCGCCAGCAGGCCCGACACGCTGGTCGTTAGCGATCGATATCCACGATATATCTCGCTTCGCGCCAGCTGTTGGCGAATTTCAGAGATCTGGGTCAACGCTTCGTGAAGTTCCATGGTGCGTTTGGCGACGCAAGAAATTTACTTACTCTGCATTGCAGAGTATATGACACTGCCGCGGATGTCAATCGACCCCCAAAGTCGCCGAAACAGCCAACCTTAATGCGGTCGCCCTACCCAGAATCAGTCGGGTCCCCAGCGACGTCAGCGACGGTCCCTGGCTCGTGATCCGGACAGCATATTCACGACGGCGTGGTTGCCTTCATGACACGCGTACTCGAAGAGCGGGCCGTCGGTCGGGCTCATCGGCATCGCCGCCGTCCACGGGGCCGTCCACTCCGCCGGATCGGCCACGTTGATCCGGTAATCAATGGTAGCAGCGTCGATGCGTGTGAAGCGCTCAACGACGACACGGTCCGACTGCGGGAGGTTGGTCGTCTCGACCACCAGCGTGTTCCCCTCCCAGTGGCCACGTGAATCTCCCATCCACTGCTCCACCGCCGATGCCAAATGCGGCCGTCCGTCCAGCGGCACGATGCGTGCGTCGTGAATCATCTCGACGAGAATGGCGACGTGGTCCGGTGTCTGCACGATCTGATAATTATGGTTATAGAACCCTGGCGACATGGCGCCGGGCAGACCGCGTGTCAGACAGCGGTCGTAGGTGCTGAAGTCCGCATAGGACTCGAAGCCGTCCTGGGCGAAGGAGCTGGGCTGTTGACCTCGACGCCGCAGGGCCTCCGGCGTCATCGGGGGGTAACGTCCGTCCGGCGGATCCACGAGCAGCGACGTCCGCAAGGAGAGCGCTCCCTTTTCAAGCCAAAAGTCGTTGTAGGCACCGGTCGGCATGAGCGCCGTCAGGTCTTCCGTTGAGATCCCCGACCCGGGGTCTCTGACCGCCCTCTCCTCTTCCGTCAGGAACTCCCGGCCCTCGAACTCAGCGGGCCGCTCCATCGGGGTGGTCGTGGCATTGGTCCAGGTCCCCCGCAGGTCGGGATGCCCCCACGGGGTGCGGGGTGCCGCCGGGTCCTGCCCAGCCTGGACTGCACTCGACAACGACACCACCCCGACCGTCACACAGCACACCGTTACGTCTGCCAGGCATCGATAGACCATCACGCCTCCTCCTCACCTCATCATCGAGTCGCACCGGTCCGCGAGGAAACGACCCGGCCCCAGTATAGCCACGGACAGAACCTAGAGGTTACGGCTCACGCAGATGCGGAGCACCTCGCCTGGCTATGACTGCGAAAGAAGTTCCCGGAGCGCGTCATCGATGAACTCGTCATCTTCGGCGGTGCTCAACCCCGGAAACCCTGCGGCGTGTCCGTAGGCGGACGGTATAACCCGCAATTCTGCGCTGGGCATCATCGACACCTCGACCTCATTATCTTCTGGCGGAAAGTAGAGGTCCGTTTTCGACGGGAGGACAATGGCCGGACAGGTGATGGATGACAGTGCAGCACGCCAGTCACCGCCAAATTTCGAGTGGTTACTTACGTCTGCGAGTTGCCATGTCTCGAGCATGCCAAGCAGGTTGTTCGCATCGTGCCTGGCAAAGATGCCATGGAAAAACTCCAAGAATTCTGCCATAGAGTCAAAGTGCTGTCCCCCTACCGTGAGGTGCAGTCCTTCCCGATAAAAGGTCTGCGAAAACGCCCACGAGGCATACACGGTCGTAAACGCTCGCAGTCCGTTCTCGGGAGGATCGACGTAGTCTCCATTGGCCCAAGATGCATCGGCAGTGAGCGCACGCTTGATCCCTTCGAGAAACAACAAATTGTGTGGTGATGTCTTCGACGTCCCGCAGATGGGAGCAATCGCCTTCACCATCTCTGGAAAGAGTGCCGCCCAATGAAAAGCTTGTTGTGCGCTCATCGAGAACCCAACCACTAATTGCAGCTGTTCAATGCCAAAGTGTTCGCCACACAAGCGATGCTGAGCGATCACATTGTCGTATGGAGTGATCGAAGGGAATCGACCACGGTCTTGGGGAGCCTTCGTATTACTCGGAGACGAGGAAAGGCCGTTACAGAACATATCAGGCACGATGATGAAGTAACGCTCGGGGTCCAGTGCCTTCCCAACCCCGATAGCACCACGATTGTCTTCATGGGTCCCCGTATACCAAGTGGGATACACAATGGCATTGGATTTATCCGCGCTTAGCTCGCCGTGGGTTTCGTAAGAGAGGCAAGCGTCTTGAAGCACGTCTCCGGATTGAGTCTGAAAATTTCCAAGCTTGAACTGTCCCGTTTGCATGTCAACTTCTCCCAAATTAGAAGCCCTCAACTCACGGGTCGAACGAAGAGTCTAGGCCTAGTCCTCGCCGAGGTTCGGTTCAACAGATAACGGCATACGCATCGACGGGATGCAGGGCCGATCCTACCGCTGGAGGACAGGGGGTTCAATGCGACCAGCGGGAGCACGTTTCGCCCCACTCGCACGTGAGGCACCGTCGCTCTGCCCGTGGACTGACCGTGTCAACCATCGGATTACTATGGTCCCCAGA
>DQEK01000066.1 GCA_003533545.1 Acidobacteriota bacterium
AATTCAGCATTCTCGCGTGCCGTGAGCACAGGCAGCAAGTTGTATGCCTGAAAAATGAACCCGATCTGCTCGAGCCGAAGGCGAGCGAGTTCATGGTTGGGTAAGGTGCTCAGTTCATGGTCACCCACTCGGACCTGCCCCCGCGTGGGCCGCGTAAGTCCTCCAATGAGGTTGAGCAGGGTCGTCTTCCCGGACCCGGAGGGTCCGGCCAACGCTGTGAATTCGCCAGGCTGGATCGTCAAGGTGACTTCACGAACTGCGTGCACTTCTTCCGACGCCTGTTGGTAAATCTTCCACAGATTGTCGGTGCGCACATCTCGCCGCGTATCGTCTGGTGTCATGGCTGCCTATCGGTCAAATTTCATCGACTCCGCAACGTCGATTCGAGCGGCGCGAAACGCCGGGTAGATCGAGGACAAGATCCCCATGAGCATGATCCACCCCAGGGTCTGGAGGGTGCGTGCCACCGAAAACATCGGTACGATTATCGGGTCTATCACGACAGACCCCATATCCATGTTGTTGGCCAGCGCATCACCGGCGATCACCGCCATGTCGAACCCGTCGCCCAAGAAATACCAGGTCAGCCACGTCGAGAGACCAACCCCGACCAGAGTACTGAGCGTCGTCAAGAGGAGTCCCTCGATGAGAACGACAGTCCCCGTCTGTCGCGGTGTCAGACCGAGCGCCTGCAATACGCCGAACTCCCGATGCCGATGCAGGACGGACATCAAGACGGTGTTCACGATCCCTAAGGCGATGATGATGAAGAGGACCCCGAAGATGACATAGTTTCCATACTGATCAACCGCCACGAGTGACGCCAACGCCGGCATCGCCTCACGCCAGCTCAACACCGTCACCCGGCCGGCATCGAGCGGGTCGGCGAGCGCTTGCCTGAGGTCGCGGACCAGACTTGACACCTCCGTGCTGTCCTCGACCATCACCGCGATATTCGACACATCGCTCCCGGACCCGAGCCACTCCCCGGCGACAGCGAGCGGGATATGAACGACTGCGTTGTCGACCGGCGGTGCCCCATTGCGGAACACCCCCACCACTCGGACCAGCTGCCCGGCGATTTCCTTGTCGGCATCCTGGGCCGTCAGTACGAGGCGCGACCCCAGCCGCAGGTTAAGGGTCTCCATGAGCCCAACGCCGACGAACGCCGCGAGGCGATCGTCGGACTGGAGATAGCGCCCCTCAATGACCTGCTCATCGAGGATCGTAAAGTCGATTTCCGCCTGTGGGTCGACCGCCAGGATTTGCGCCGGACGGGCGCCGGCGGCTGAGCTGGCCATCCCATTAATGGTGAGCTGCGCCGAGACCCCGGTAATCCGGTCAGCCAGGGCCGGCGTAGCCAGCGCTACTTCGGCGACGGCGCGCACATCAGCAACCAGACGGTCCTCGAGCTTGCGGCTCACGCGGAACGCCGGGTGCTCAATGGTCACGTGTCCGCTTCCGGCGCGCACCCCGTCGTCGATCCACTGTTCGTGGGTGCCATCGCCGAGGGCATTCGCGAAGACCAGCATGCCCGCCCCCAAGATAATCGCCAGGGCAGTGAGTAGGGTCCGACGCACCTGCCGCCGAAGGTTTCGCAGGGCCAAGGTCACGATCACGCTGATCTGCAAGGCTTTCCGTCGTGTGGTCATCGTCCTACAGCCCTGACAAGATGTCGGCCGGGGGGACCCGGGAGGCTCGAAAGGCCGGATACAACGCTGAGAGCAGCGCCGTGAGCATCAGCGCCACGGCGGCCACAGTCGTAAAGCCCATGTCATACTCGACCCGCATCGTGAGCGATACCACTGACCCCATCATCTCAATGTCGCCGACGAGTCCGGTTAAATCGGGGGGCGCGTTATGCCACCAGACCATCACCGGCCACGTGATCGCGACCCCGAGCGCCAAGCTGAACAGTCCCAGCGCCGCCGCTTCGTAGAGCACGCTCTGCACCACCCCTCGCGGGGTCGTCCCGACGGCGAGCATGACCGCAAACTCCCGGCGACGCTCATAGGTGGCCATCAACATCGTGTTGGCAACACCGAAGATGGCGAGCCCAAACACGATCACGATGATCACGAAATAAAACACATCGACTAGAGCCGTGTATTCAACGATCGCCGGGGCCAACTCGGTCCAGGGAATCACCGCGGCCCCAGGCGTCTCCCCCTCCAGCGTGGCGGCGACCACGGCCGCCAGCTCCTCGGCGAGCCAGGGGTCCTCGGTGGAAACGACGACCTCATGGATTCGGCTCTCATCGAGCACTACCAGGGCCTGGAGGTCCTGGACTGGCAACACGGCAAACGCAGAGTCGATCTCGACGAGACCAGTCCGGTAGGTCCCCACCAGCGTGAACAAGTCGTTCCCCATCGACCCGTCCGCCCCGGGAGCGACCACGACCACCTCGTCGCCGATGTCACTCTCAAGTTGACGTGCCATTTCTGTTCCGACGACCAGTTCGTTCCGCCCGGGTTGGGGCAGCCGCCCTGTTACCAAGTCGTCGAGAAAGCGGCTCAAGGCCACCTCACGCTCAGGGTCGACGCCCATCAGCATCCCGGCCAGGGTTGCGTCGCCCGAACTCAGCAAGCCGCCTGCATACACACGCGGGGCGGCCGCGACGATCCGTTCGTCCTCGCTCACCCGTGCGATCAGCTGCTCGACGTCAATACCGTCGCGCCCTCCGATGGTGTCGTAGAGGCTACGCTCGGGCAGGAACTCCGCGTCATGGATTTCGATCTGCCCACCGACGAGCCCGGTGGCGTTATCGACCATTTCATTCATGAGACCCTGGGTCCAGCCCACCATCACGACGCTCGTGAAGAAGCCAACGGCCAAGCCCAGCGCGGTGAGGATCGTGCGCTTGGGGTTCCGACCCAGATTGCGCAAACCGATGCGGGACCAGGGTGATTGCAACATCGTTTTTGTCTCTACGACGCCTTACGCGTGACCAGTCTCAAACGCCGATGCGGTTATCGTGGGTTCTGCAACGCGCGCAACGAGAAAAACGACTCGTCGATACCCACGTCAAACTGGAGGTCCTCGTAGCGCATGGAGGTATACTCCCCCGGCTTGTCGGCAGAGCGCATCATCATGAGTCTAGGCAGTAGACGCCCACCCATGTTGGCGAAATCACTGAACTCCATCGAGCGCGCCAGTTCACCGTCCTCATCGTAGTAACTCACCGCCAGAGGAATGTAGTCGGCTTGGCGCACGCGATACTCGATCCGACCCCAGACGACTGCCGCCTCGGGCTTGGGGACCAGTGCGAATTCCCATACGAGGACACCGTCTCGGTCGCCGTCAAACGAAAGCTCGATGTCGTAGTCATTAATCAACCGGCTCTCTTGCACGAGGTCATCATTGGTGAAATGTGACCCCATCCAGGACCCCCCCATCATCGACGCCGGAATCTTGATGGTCCGGTCAACCTTAGGAAGATAGTTGTAGATGTCCTGGTCCGCTTTCAGTGTGGCCGTGCCTGCTTCTCTGGCCGGTGCTTGGATTCGCACCAATGAGTAGTCGTTTCCGAGGGACCACACTTCCATGGTGATCTCGCGGTCCCAGTTCTCAGTGACGATCTCCATCGTCGTTGTTCCCCGACTTGACTCACCCCGGTAGAG
>DQEK01000324.1 GCA_003533545.1 Acidobacteriota bacterium
CGTACGAATCCCCAGCAGCCGGTCGCTGCATACAGCCAGGGCTCGGGTATCGAGACGACATCGGGATCTGCGAAAGGAGCCACCACATGACAACTCGTCACCAGCAGCGATCGGTTTCGGGCACCGGAACACCGTGGAGCCGTAGAACGTTCATGCACCGTGTGTCAGCCCTGACCGCCGGTGGCGTGGCCGCGCTGACCAGCCCGGGACTGTCCCTGCTGGGCCGCGCGCAAGAAACCCGTGGTTCGGTTGTGGAGACGGGTGCGGGGCGCGTGCGAGGAACGATCCGCGGCGGCATTCACATCTTCAGAGGGGTGCGCTACGGCGCACCCACAGGTGGACCACGCCGTTTCATGCCCCCGGTAGCGCCCACGCCTTGGACCGGTGTGCAGGAGGCCGTCAGCTACGCCGCCTCAGCACCGCAAAGCCGATCGCTTCCGACCAAGAGTGAGGACTGTTTATTTCTGAACGTCTGGACGCCGGGGCTCGGTGACCAAGGCAAGCGCCCGGTGATGGTGTGGCTACACGGTGGCGGTTTCAGCGCCGGGTCGGGTTCGTCAACGACCTACGACGGCGTGAACATGTGCACCGCCGGTGACGTGGTCCTAGTCACGATCAATCACCGCTTGAACATCTTCGGCTCGGCTTATCTCGCCGAACTGGCCGGCGGCGAATTCGCATCGTCCGGATGCGCAGGCATGCTTGACATCATCGCCTCACTCAAATGGGTACGAGACAACATCGAGGCGTTCGGGGGTGACCCAAACAGAGTGACGGTCTTTGGGGAATCGGGCGGCGGCCGGAAGGTCTCCGTGCTAATGGCAATGCCAGGCGCGAAGGGACTCTTTCATCGCGCCATCATCGAGAGTGGCGCCGTGCTCCGCGTCCGAAACCGACACGACGCTACCCGCGAATCAGAACTCTTACTGGCCCGGCTCGGATTCCGCGCCGATCAGGGCCGCGAGCTGCAATCGGTGCCAACCGACCAGTTGTTCGACGCCTTTACCGCGGTGTCACGTGAGTTTGAGCCTGAAGAACAGGTGGTCGGCATGACGGGCAGCACACCGGTACTCGACGGGGATGCCACTCCAGTCCATCCGTTCGACCCCACAGCGGCCGAGATCTCCAGGGACGTCCCGGTCATCGTCGGCTACAACCGGACGGAAGAGACCCTGTCATGGCGAAATCGCGAGATGCCGCTCGACATGAAGGACGGTGAACTGCTTGAGCGTGTCGCCACCCGGGTGCGAAGCGACGTCGACGCTCCGCGAGTCGTCGCAGCCTATCGCGACGCCTACCCGAACGCTCGCCCCTGGGACCTCTACATCCTGATCTGCACGGACCATCCACGGGGCATGTACGCCAGGGAATTGGCCAAGCGCAAGACCGCCCAGGGCGGTTCGCCTGCCTGGCTCTACCGGTTCGACTGGGACATGGGGGACGAAATGAAGACCCCCCACGCCCTCGAGATTCGGTTCGTCTTCGACAACGTCGATCAGTTCGAGACCCGGCTGTTTGACCTGCCGGGCTCATCCACATCCAGAGCGCTGGCCCGAAAGATGAGCGCTGCCTGGATGGCGTTCGCTCGCACCGGAAACCCCGACACCCCAGGCCTGCCGCACTGGCCGGTCTACAACACCACCACCCGGGACGCGATGCTATTCAACAATGACAGCCGGGTGGTGCGCGACCACGACCGTGGGCCGCGGTTGATCATGAGCGACGTTCTGGAACTAGATTAAACTGGGAACGGCCCGACGCTCGGCAGAAACAAGGCCGCGATGGAGCCACGCGCGCGGACCGGGTCCACCGCTCGCCCGCGTTCCAACGGGGGCGGGATGGCCATCCCGCCCCCACCCGAAACGCGGACGATTAGTCGATCATGAAGCCGGCCACGTGCACGTCGAGCTGATGGCTAAACCGTACGCCCGCGATGCCGTCAACCGAAAGGCCCGCTTTCGGAAGACTCACCACCTCAGTTCCATTCGACAAGAACCGCACGTTGCTTGCTCCAACCTCGACCGCCAGGCTGTTCCGCATCCGGTCGTCCTCAAGCGCGTTGACTGCCGAGTGTGAGGCCCATCCCGGGGTCAGGTCCTCGGTGTCGTCGCCCATCCGTTTCTTGACCAGGAACTGCCCGTCCTCACGGATGAGGAAATAAATGTAAGCCTGTCCGGCGCCGTCTAGATCCTGGCCGCCGATGAACAACCCAAACGAGTTCGGGTGCGACGAGGCCGTGGTTTGCACGAATGTCGCGCTCACGGTGTAGGTGCCAGACGCCGTGTTGCCAGCGTTCCAGAAGACCGCGTGGGGGCCCGTGGTCACGTGGAGTCCGTCACCCATCGTCCGAAAACTTAGGTCGTTCACATTCGCCCCGGCATTGTCGAGCCGGGCCTGCCAGCCATCCGCCGCCACCCCACCGCCCTGTCCCAAGACAGGGAGAGTTAACAAGACGACCGCCGCCGCTACAAGACTGATTCTCATGCTGTCTCCTTCTAGACTGTCCCGCGTGGTCTGCACTGTAATACGCCGACGCCACGACCGACGTTGCACCTCCGGATCCACGGACTCACGTCAACTCCTTAAGCGTGGCGGCGACCAACGTGTAGAACCGGGCAACCGATGCGATATGTACGCGTTCATCCGGAGAATGTGGAAACTCGATCTGCGGCCCGAACGAGATCATGTCGATACCAGGGACCTTCTTACCAAGAATGCCACACTCAAGCCCCGCGTGTATCGCCTTGACCTCCGGTTCGCTAGCCAGTTCCCGTCGGTGGACCGCCTTCACCACCTCAAGCAGTCGGGACTCAAGGTCCGGCTTCCATCCAGGATACGCGGCATCTTCTTCCACATCAGCACCCGCCAACAGACCGATGGCTCGCACTCGCTGCCGCATCGCGTCAAGCGCGGAATCAATCGACGAACGACTGCTCAAGCCCACCCGCAGGGTGCCCTCGTCTTCGACTACCGTGGCCAGGTTCACACTGGTTTCGACTAGATCAGGAATGTCGTAACTCATCGCGCCAACCCCGTGGGGCAGCGCGTTGACCAACCGAAGCACACGTTCAGTGGTGGGTCGATCCCAAACCGCCTCTGGTGGCGGCGCCGTATCAACGCTGAACTCCAGACCGGGGTCGGCCGAACCGTACTCAGCCCGAATCACCGTACCCTCCTGCCCAATCGCCGTCACCAATGCATCGCGATCCTCTGTGGCCACGACCACCGTGGCAAACGCTTCACGCGGAATCGCATTGTGCGCGCTGCCTCCGGCAAAACTAGCGAGCCGGAAACCAACTGCCGGAAAGGAGGTCCATAGCGCACGGCCGAGCAACTGAATAGCATTGCCGCGCTGCAGGTGAATATCGCATCCCGAGTGCCCGCCCTTGAGACCGGTCAGGGCGACAACCAGGGGCACGCCGGCTAACGGCTCGGTGCCGAGAGGCACCGTCAGCTGGGTATCTCCCCCGCCCGCGCATCCAACGTAAACGATGCCATCCTCTTCCGAGTCGAGGTTGATCAACTGGCGCCCGCGCAACAATCCCGCATCGAGCTGCGCCGCACCGGTTAGTCCCGTTTCCTCGTCGATGGTAAACAGCAATTCCAGCGGTCCGTGATCAAAGCCGGTATCTCCCATGAGTGCCAGCATCGTCGCCACCCCAATCCCGTTGTCCGACCCCAACGTGGTACCGCTGGCAGTGAGGTACTCACCCGCCATCTCCGGGACAATCGCGTCGGTGGCGAAATCGAAGGCCACATCGGCATTCTTCTCCTGCACCATGTCTAAATGAGACTGGAGAATGGTGACCGCTGCGGTGTCGTACCCCGGCGACGCCGGTTTACGCACCACAACGTTCCCCGAGGCATCGACCTCGTGTGAGAGCCCGTGCCGATCAGCAACGGCTAGCACGTGCGCGCGCATGCGTTCCTCGTCTTTCGAGGCCCTGGGAATAGTGAGAATCGTATCGAAATGCTGCCAGACGGCAGCGGGTTCGAGCTCCGCGACAAACGTCATCGATCCTCCTCGGAACATCCGAAAAATCAGTCCGCCGGGCAGAGGCGGGGTGTATCATCTAATCTACACTACATGGCCGCTTCCACCGTGGCAGCATCGACCCTCAGCACGCCACTTTGCTCCCCGAGGGCACGAGTGCGTGGTCTGTGTGGATGTCTGACGGCCCTGCTAGTCGCAACGTCGTGGACGCCAGCGTCGGCGCAAAGCAGAACCACGGACAATTCGTCGGAAGGGGCGCAGCGGCAACAAGCACCGGCCCCCTCGGACGCATCACTGGACCGACTCAGGCGCGCGTTGACGCTTCAGGACGATAGCGGTCCGCAAACCTCAGACCTAGACTTCCGAGAGGTTTTCCCACTGGACGACCGGCGTCCACGAACGGAGCTCATCCCAGGCGTCGATGTTCTCGGTGGTGTCGATCAGTTCCGCCGTGTGGGCGCCCCCACACCAGGAAGTCTGCCTGGCCACTGGGACATGATGGACGTGATGTCGCCTCGTGAAGTGAAAGAAATGGGCTCAACCGACGTGCTGGGAATCGGAACCGCATCAGCCGTCGCCGCGGCGCTTAGGTTTGCTCCAGCCGCGTTCAAAACCATCGGTGGCTGGCTCTTCGGGCCTAGTCCGGAAGAAGCGGGAACAGACCCGATTCTCACTGGTGGCGAAGAAACCCTTGCGCTCGCCAGCATGACCGCGGTGCCCCGTGTGGTCGAAGCCGACATCGACCAGCGGGAACGCACTGTCGTCCTCTCGCTGGTGGTAGCTCCAAACACGCCGGCAGAAGCGGCCCACACGCTTGGAGAACGATTTGTACGTCTCGTGAAGAC
>DQEK01000140.1 GCA_003533545.1 Acidobacteriota bacterium
GTCTTGGTATTCTTTCACGATGTGTGGTCGTTACACGGTGTCCGGCCCCGAAGATATTCTGCGCGAGCTGCTCGATTATGAGGAGTGCCCCAGTGCAGCCACGCGTTACAACGTGGCTCCGTCCCAATTCGCCCCGGTCGTCGTGGTCCACGAGGAACAACGCAGGAGTGTGGTCGAGATGAGGTGGGGTTTGATTCCCAACTGGGCGGAAGAGCCGACTATTGGCCAACGCTTGATCAACGCCAGAGCCGAGACCGTGGGTGAAAAGAAGGCCTTTCGGGACAGCCTGAGGTGCCGCCGCTGTGTGGTCGCGGCTGACGGGTTCTACGAATGGCGGAAGGTTCCGGGTGGGAAGCAGGCCTATTTCTCACGCCTCAAGAGCGGCACACCCTTTGGGTTTGCGGGTCTTTGGGACCGCTGGTGTGGTCTGCAAGGGCAGACGCTTGAGACGTTCACCATCTTGACAACAGTCGCCAATGAGTTACTGGAGCCGATCCACTCGCGCATGCCGGTCATCCTAGGGAAGGAACAGCGGGAGGCGTGGCTGTCACCTGGCACTGATGTTCATCGATTGAGCGCGCTTTGCGAATCATACCCGGCCGTCCATATGGAGACGTTTCCGGTCAGTGACTACGTCAACGATCCCGCGCACGACTCACCGCGGTGCATGCAGGCGGTCCCTCTCGCCAGTTGGTCGACTCTCTTTTAGGGAGGAGGGCTCGTTCTTGCTGTGCGAAACCCGGTCGGGTCATGTAGCGCCACTCAGTGCAACGGCGACCATGGAGGACAAAAACAGGCGCGGCATGTCGTAGTCTCGGTGGCGGTGCATGGTATCGCTTGTTTGGAGTTCTCGCCGGCTGCATCATGGTGTCCTGTCGGAAGCCTTGCGTGCTGAACAGGCGGGCTAAGCACGTGGCTGGCGTCATATCGATTCAGGAACTTCTGAGGACGTAAACGTGGAGGGTGTGCGTGACGTGGGACGTGTCCAAGTTAGCTCAGGTGGATTCTTGCCGTGGGCTCCGTGGGTCCTGGGATTTGTTTCACTCTCGGTGTTTTTCGTGCTCGCCCTGGCCGGCTGGCCAGGCACTTTCGTGGGGGCTGGGGGCGGGTTCTGCGAAGCGTTTCGCGAAGGCTCCATTAAGCAACCCGCCAATACCTGGTCAAACTTGGGCTTCGTTGTAGCTGGCCTGTGGGTTGCTAGAAGAGCTGGGGTCGACCGGAAGAAAGCGGCTCGGCCGTCAAATTTGGTTGGTCGCTCGGTGTTTCTCTCCACCCTTTACGCGGCGCTGGTCGTTTTTCTAGGCCCCGGAAGTATGGCGATGCACGGCAGCGGTACAGCCTGGGGTGCCACGACGGATGTTCTCTCCATGCTGCTTTATATCGCGTTCCCGGTTGCCTATGCCTTAGCTCGATTGCTCGGCGGAGGGGTACGCGCCTGCGTGTGGCTTTACGCGGTTCTGGCGGGGTGGCTCGGGGTGTCGTTGCTCAGCGGAACCCTGCCCTTTTCCGGCAGCACGCTCTACACGTGGCTTGTTCCAGCATTTGCGGGGCTCGAGCTGTGGCTGCAGCTTCGGAAGTCTGCGGTGGCACGTGAGGCAAGGTGGCTCGGACTAGCCGGAGGCGTCTTTTTGGTTGCGCTTGTGATCTGGCGACTTTCCCACACGGGTGGCGTACTCTGTTTTCCGGACTCGCTGGTTCAAGGCCACGCCATCTGGCATTTACTCTGTGCCGTGTCTGCTGCCGCCATTTATGTCTATTACCAATCTGAGCATGACCCCCGGCTGACCTGAAGCGACGAATGGACACGTCCACGCAATCGTGAGACGTTCACCTCGGGAATGTGCGCGAATTGGTGTCCGCCTTGACGTTCGGCCGTCGCTGCGGGCATGCTCAGTTCAAAATGGCGAGATGGTCACGTTGGCGATCGAGTGTGCGCGCCGAAATTACTCATGCGTCGGGGGTTGAACAAGAATTCGATCCCCGCGGGAACCGAACTCGTCATCGACCGGTTCGGCGCTAAGGACGGGTCCAACACGGCAACGATCGGGACATGACGCTTCCAGATGGGTCACAGTTCTTCGTCGGGTCGGCCGGGACGGGTGCTCCGTACGAACGGCGATGACGCCGGTTCTGGGGTAGGGCTTGCTGGAGTAGGTAGTCTCGCGGTGTCGGTGTGAGTTCGTGTGGTGTGTGCCACACGCGTTGAAATGCCCAGTCGCGGTCCAGGGGGAACATCATGAGTAACGTGAGGCGGGCCTTGGTTGTCACGGTGGTTGTGGGTTGGGTGGCTGTGACCGGTTCGTGGACCACTGGCGCTCCTGCCAAGCCCCGAGTGGTGCCGGGTGCGGCCTCTGCCCAGGCTGACGGCGATCAGCAGAAACTTCTCGGGACCTACAAACTCGTCACGAGCGAGATCAAAGACGCCGACGGATCGTGGGGACCGACGCCAAATTTCGATTCGATGGGGTATATCACCTACGGTGCATCCGGATATATGGGTGTGCACGTGATGCCGAGAGGCCGAGCACCGTTCGCTGGCAATCGACCCACCGCCGAGGAGGCGCGGGAGGCGCTTCGTGGCTACACCGCCTACTATGGGCCGTTTACGGTGAATCAGGACGACGACGCGTTTGTAGTTCACCATCGGGTAGGTCAGACGAATCCCGGAGGCGAAGTCGACGCGAAGCGGTTTTACGAATTTGTTGGGAACCAGCTCATTCTGACCCCGGCGCCCAGAAGTGGCGGCAAGGATGCGGCCGCGAGGCGAATCGTGTGGGAGAGGTTGCCGAATGTGCCGCTCTCCGCTGAGGCGGAGAAATTTGTTGGTTTTCGACAACTCCTGTATACGGACCGCTACACAGAACGCGGTGGCCGTGTTGTGGCCCATGGGGAGGCGAACACGAGCCGCGCTGGTTCATACATCATCTACACGTCGACGGGTCACATGATGGTGCATCTCATGGCGGCCGAGGGAAGAACGCCCTACGCGGGGACGACTCCTACGCCGGAGGAGGCACTGGCGGCCTATCGCACCTACGGCGGCTACTTTGGCGAGTTTACGGTCCACGAAAACGACGAGCCCCCCTACGTTGTCCACCACCAAGAGGGGAGACCGAATCCTGGGGACCCCACGGACGCCGTACGGCTCTATTCGCTTGATGGGGACATCTTGCGTTTGGGAGGACGACCCCGAGCAGCCGGGGATGAATCCACTGGAGGGCACCTGTATTGGGAGCTACTACCACGCCGATGAAGGGGAGACGCGCCGTGTCGCGGAGTTCGGGTTGGGGTGAACGTGCGCTGCTCCTCGCGGTCGTTGTGTTCGTGGGAGCATCGACGGGATCGGCACAATCCGGCGCGGTGGGTGGTGAATGGCGCACTTATGGTGGCGACCTGGGCAGTACCCGGTATGCCCCACTGGACCAGATCAATGGGAACAACTTTGAAGGCCTCGAGGTGGTGTGGCGATTCGGCACCAGTAACCTTGGACCGTTCCCGGACTTCAACTATCAAGCAACTCCTTTGATGATCGACGGCGTGCTCTACACCACG
>DQEK01000233.1 GCA_003533545.1 Acidobacteriota bacterium
ACCGGCGCTCGCGAAGCGAACGCGTTTCCCACGGAAAATCTTCCGGCGGCGACGCTGCTCGGCATTCAGTCGCTCTATTCGGCGACCGCCTTGTTCGAATACGAGGGGATCGCCGTCGTGCGGCCGTAAGGCGTGTGTGGCTTTAGGGCGACGCCAACGCGTCGATACGACAACATGACGTACCTGCTCTCTGGAAGTGGCATGGCTATTACGGCGAAGTGGTCCGATCGGAATGTGTTTCTGCTAGCCAAGAGATGTCGGGTCGGCCCATGAAGCTTCCTTCGTCGCTCAGTCGATGATCGCCTGGACCATCCGTACAGCGTGGCCGACCATCTCGTCCTCGACCTCTGGTGCCCAGCCAACCGGCGATGCATATTGGATCTGTATCACCTGGGCTTGGTACGCGTTCAGGCGCACCAACTCGCGGGTCGGAATATAGAGGTTGTGCTCACCCATGTAGCCGAACACCATGATTGGCCTGTCGGCGCGGAACACGTCCTTGATCCGGGCGCCGATCGGAGCGCAGATCTCTCCTTGCATGGCCACAATCGGCATCGGACCGAGCCTGGCCACGATGATCTCGTTGTAGACGCAGGGCGATTCGTCGTGAATGCGGTCGTCGTAGCGGTCCAGGAATTCCTGGTCGGTTTCGTGGATCAGATACGTGTCATCCGTGCAGACCATCTCCGTGGTGCGAGTCGGGAACGGGATGGCCCGTTCGTAGTAGCGAAGCAGCATGCGGACCCAGTTGGTGCTCCGGTGCTCGTGGGGATAGTGGACGAACCCGACGTCTGGCGGGAATCGCTCCGCCAGTTTCAGCGCGTCCTCCCGCGAGATTGGGGGCGCCAGCGGAAGCCCGACGACCTCAATACTGCTGGTAATCGGCCCGGTGACATCCTCCAGTGACCCATTTGAGATGCCTATGACCGCTTCGGCCAGCTCGTGGCCTAACTCGCGCGCCCGTTCCTCGAGCAGCGCGTCGTAGGCCGTAGCCCCGGTCTCCCGCGCGGCGGCGACCCGAATGTTCCAGTCGGTCGGCTGGCGTGGGAATTGGTTGCCACCCGAGGCATCCGAGTACATCGCCAGCGCACCTGGGAACGTGGCCTCGATCTCCTCCATCGCATACCCGGGGTGCCCTGCGTCGATCAGTGAGCGTGATGCCTGCGCGGGATGGGTGCCGTGGCTGAAGAGCATGGCCACCGGATTGCCGTTTCGCGTAACCCGCAGGAGCTGGATCTCGTAGTCGACCGGCGCGTTGCCACGCGCCGTGATGAAGTAGCCGTCCCCAGACCCGAACTGCACCTGAGCGGGCCCCTGTTCGGCGGCGATCGCCTCCTCGATTAGTCCGAACATTTGGTCGGCTAACCACTCTCCATACCCGAAATTGTTCGGATTGATCTGGATCGGTGCATTGTGATTATGCGTGGCCAGCAGGATTAAGTGGGAGGGCTCGACGCCGAGCTCCCGCCGCACCCGTTGCCGTAGGATGGGAGTGGCAACGTCCAGACAATTCAGGTCGTAGGTTACGAAGATCAGCCGGCTGTTGCGGTCGTTGAGCACCAGCACCCGCGCGTGGAGATTCTCTTTAGTGCCCTCTGACATCCGACCGTTCACCATGACTAGCGATTCGTCGTTGGTAATGACTCCCTTAGATACGCCCGCCGTCATCGTCTGCGCCGCCGCGAAGCTGGTCGGTGCCAGAACTCCCGTGAGGAATCCGACCAACGCCAGGTTCTTTGCGCTCGTCATGGTAGTACCTCCTCCTCCTCCAATGGGGCCGGAGCCCCTGTCCACCGGCTAACCTCTAGTGACTGTGCTGTCGAAGATACGCCAGTAGGTCCGCGAGCCCAGCGGCATCTAGCCCCTGTTCCAGTCCGTCCGGCATCAACGATCGACCTTCGGTCCGCAGGTTCCGGATTTGGCTCCTGAGCACGGTACTCGTCTCGCCGTTGGCTCGCCCCAGCGTGACGCTGCTCGACGTCTCGGCGGCCACGACGCCGTTCAGCAGCTCCCCGTTAGCCGTCTCCACTAGGTAGTTAGCGTATTCTGGGGCGAACGCTGCACTTGGGTCGAGCACCGAGGTTAGTAGGTCTTCTTCTCCCTTGGTGAACGCCATCCCGAGGTCTGGACCGACCGGATGGCCCACTCCACGAAACAGGTGGCATTGGGCGCACAGTCGTTGGAAGTGGTCGGCTCCTCGGTCGGGGTTGCCAGGTCGGCCTACGACCTCTGGCAGCCACTGGTCCACGACTGTCTGACGGTTACTGAACTCGTGGTCGCCGAACAGAGCAGCCGCCCGGGCCTGAATGTCGTCACTCGAGCGTCGCAGCAGACGGCGTCGCTGCTCAAGGTCGAGGTTTAGCTCGCCCACCGTTAGGACGTTGGTTTCCAGCGCGGTGATAAGCAGTTCGTGGAACGGACGGTTCCGCAGCAGCATCTCGAGTACTAGCGCCTTGATCTCGGCACCGTAGCGTCGAAAGCGGGCGAGCGCGGCAGCACCTCGCGCCGGCCCGTCGAGGGTCGTCAGTTCGCGCGCCGCGAGCACCTGCAGCGCTGGGGGCGCTGTCGATTCCATTAACGCAAGCAACGTCCCGCCAACCTGCTCGTAGGTACCGAGACCCAGCAGGGCAACATCTTCAGCCCGTGTGTCGACCGAAAGCTCGGAGTTGACTGCGCGGAGACGCGCCCGCTCCAGTGCTTCGTCGCGTGCGGGCAGTTCACCGAGGCCGGACGCGGTGGCGACACGAAGCGCTGCTCGAATCACCGGGGTAGCCTCGGACCCGAGCAGGACCGCGAGGT
>DQEK01000362.1 GCA_003533545.1 Acidobacteriota bacterium
CGCGCGATTCTTGAGCGAACCCGGATGCGCGCGACGTTGATCACTCGAGGCGGGCGGGGAATGGCCTTGTTTGAATCCGGGCGCCCCACCCAACACATCTCCATCTACGGGTCTGATCAAGTTGCTGATGTGACGGGTGCCGGAGACACCGTTGTGGCCACGATGGCGATGGCTTTGAGCATTGGTGCGTCTGCCTCAGAGGCCGCGCTGCTTGCCAATTATGCGGGTGGTCTAGTCGTGATGAAGCGCGGCACGGCGACCGTGAATGCCGGTGAATTACAACGGGCTGTGGAGTCAGATCTGAGACCATGACCACCGCGACGGAGGTCCCCCGCGGTGTCGTGCTGTCGGAAACCGAGCTTGTCGAACGTGTACGAGCGGACCGAGCTGCCGGCCTGACGTTTTCTTTTTCCAACGGCTGCTTCGACGTCTTGCACGTCGGGCACCTCCGCTATTTGGTGGGTTCTGCTGCGGAAGCTGACCGGTTGATCGTGGCTGTCAACGACGATGCCTCCGTGTCGGCGCTGAAAGGCCGGGACCGCCCAATTCAAGAGGCTGCCGACCGGGCAGGTTTGATCGCTGCGCTTCGAATGGTTGACTACGTCGTGGTGTTTTCTGATCTTACAGTCGATCGGCTGTTGACGAGGCTAACACCTGAGGTGCACTGCAAAGGCAGCGACTACACGGCTGAGTCGGTGCCCGAACATGAGGTGGTGCGAGCCTACGGAGGCCGGACCGTCATCGTGGGTGACAGCAAGGACCATTCAACGCGCGACGTGATTGCGCGTATCCGTAACCGCGGCGGTGCGTAGTCCACGTTGTGATGCGTTCGATTCTCATCGTCCGGCTGGGAGCCCTGGGCGACATCCTACACACGATACCGGTGGCAGCTGCGCTGCGCACACGGTTTCCTGACGCCCGGATTGATTGGGTCGTCGACGAACGACACCGAGCAATGCTTGATTTGGTGCCGGTCGTCAACCGGCGCTTGGTGCTTCGGACGCTGTCGGCGTCGCTCCCTGCGAGGATCGTTGAGATACGGCGCAACCTCGTTAGCGAGCGTTACGACATCGCAGTTGATGTTCAGGGATTGCTCAAGTCGGCTGTGGTCGCGAAACTTAGTGGGGCCTCTCGAGTAATAGGGTTCACTGCTGCTCATCTGCGCGAGTCCATTGCCGGTATCCTCTACACTGACCGGCAGGACCCAGCAGCTGCGTTGCACGTGATTCGCAAGAATCTAACTCTCGCAGGTGCCCTCGGGGCGGACACGTCGGCAATCAGATTCCCACTCCGAATTCCGTCGTCGCCGGTTGTGGACGTAATTCGCGCACGAGCGGCCCATCATCGTGGGTTTGCTGTCCTGAATCCTGGTGCGGCGTGGGCGAGCAAACGGTGGTTACCCGAGAGATTTGGTGCCGTGGCGCAGTGGTTGCGTCGGGCCTGCGACCTGGCGTCGGTGGTCACTTGGGGACCGGGTGATGAAATGGCTGCAGCGGCAGTCGTTGCTAGTGCGGCTGGAAGCGCTGAGCTGGCGCCGCCGACCGGGGTGTCGGACCTGGCGGCCGTAATTAAGGAGGCGAGCTTAACGGTGTCCGGCGACACCGGTCCGGCCCATCTGGCGGCGGCGGTCGGAACACCGCTGGTAGGCCTTTTCGGACCGACGGACCCAGTTCGTAATGGCCCTTGGTCGAAAGCCGATTTAACGGTTTCACGGTTTGCCGAGTGTCGATGTCACCACCGACGGCGATGTAGCGCGGCGCGGTGGTGTTTGGAGGATATTTCTGTGAATGATGTGACCGAAACCATCAAGCAGCGGCTCGAAGAGCGAACGCCATGAGTGGCGATAGAGTAACTGGCGAGGTTACACCGCTCCCCGTGTCGGCGGCGCTTCTTTGGGTCGCTCGAGTACGGGTGACGGCAGGTTTCGTCGTTTCGGTTGCCGCATTTTGGCTGGCTCGTCCCACTTGGCAGTCACTTGCGTTGGGTGGGACTGTGGGTTTGGTGGGGGAGTCCCTCAGACTCTGGGCGGCAGGGCATCTTGAGAAGGAGCGCGAGGTGACCAGTTCGGGCCCCTATCGATGGGTGAGGCACCCGCTCTACGTCGGCTCAGCGTTGCTTGGGATTGGTTTCGTGATCGCGGCGAGACACGCCTTAGTAGCCTTGTTCGTTGTGTTATATCTGGGCATTTGGCTTTCGGCGGCGGTGCGCTTGGAGGAGACGGTCCTGCGGGCCAAGTTCGGCGATGAATACGGTCGTTACGTCGACGGTGCCGACGTGCCGACCCCACGGCGGTTTTCGTTAGACCGCGTGCGTCGCAATAGAGAGCCGAAGACGGTGTTGGGGGTGGTCGTGGCGCAGGTGGTGCTGGCAGCCAAGATCGTGATCGACGTTTGACCTGAATCGGCGTACCACACTTATAATGAACCGTTTGGCGTGGTTACTTGACACGAGCCGACGGCCGGGCGGTTAGCTCAGTTGGTAGAGCACCGGCTTTACACGCCGGCTGTCACAGGTTCGAGTCCTGTACCGCCCACCAGAAAATCTACGACGCGGGGTCGTAGTTCAGTTGGTTAGAA
>DQEK01000120.1:0-20824 GCA_003533545.1 Acidobacteriota bacterium
AGCAGGTCCCAAGGGTTCGGCTGTTCGCCGATTAAAGTGGTACGTGAGCTGGGTTTAGAACGTCGCGAGACAGTTCGGTCCCTATCTGCCATGGGCGTAGGAGATTTGAGGGGGGCTGTCCCTAGTACGAGAGGACCGGGATGGACGAACCTCTTGTGTACCAGTTGTCGCGCCAGCGGCAGCGCTGGGTAGCTACGTTCGGAAGGGAGAAACGCTGAAAGCATATAAGCGTGAAACCCTCCCCAAGATGAGATCTCCCTGAGCTTCGGCTCCTGAAGGCTCCTGGAAGATTACCAGGTGATAGGCCAGGTGTGTAAGGCCCGCGAGGGCTTGAGCTAACTGGTACTAATCAGCCGTGAGGCTTGACCTTTTTTCTCATTGTTACTGGTTTTGTGCGAGGTAGAGACTGCCGTTTGCAGGATGTTCAGTTGTCTGCTGGACACCCGGCGGATGTCCGGGGTCTGGCGCCATTTTTCGGGTTCTTTGACAGATGCGGCCGAGTGCAGGTTCGGCCCGAATCTTCCCGGTGGCGATAGGAGAGGGGTCACACCCGTTCCCATGCCGAACACGGTAGTTAAGCCCTCTACCGCCGATGGTACTGCACGGGTAACTGTGTGGGAGAGTAGGTCACTGCCGGGATTTATTGCCAAAGCCTGAGGCCCGAGGTTGGATCTGGTCTCGGGCTTTGCTCTGTACGGTGGCAGTGTTCTTTGCTCCCCGTTGCATGCGGACTACAGAGATCGACCCTAACAGAGATGTCCGACTCCATGCGGTAGTCCCGTGAGGAATTGGCGCTTGTTGGGTTTCAGTCAAATCTGAAGCGACGATTTTTCTGAGCTCTATCGTGGAAGCCAGAGATCAAACACGGATGTGGACTATGTTCTTTGTGTAGACAGCACCTGGCATCGCGATGAGGTGATGAGCTGTGGATGCGATTAGGCGTTACCCACGGAGTTCAAAGAACGAACCGGTGTGATGATTCAGCAGACGGAACGTACCACCGCAGACGGCGTCCCGGTTGAGCTGGCGGGTGAACGTAAAATCCGCTACCGGAACAAGCTGCATTACCGGTTCAGTCACTGGCCGATCTGGATCTTTGTCTTCTTCATCGTGCCGTGGCCGCTCACCTTCGACCTCTTCGAGAGCGGGTTCGATCGGCGAATGGCGGTCTGGCTCGGTGTGGTTCTGGTCGGGACCGGTGTCGCCGGGGTTAGAGGCCGGCTCCCCGGGTGCGAGCGGCGCCCGTACATCATCCGGTTTACCGAGGATCGGCCCAACCCGCTTTATCGCCGGGTTTGCTACACGTTCGCCTGGAGCGCGGTCGTGTCGTTCGGCGTGCTCCACATCGCCGGGCTCGTGGCGGCGATCGTCACCGGGGTCTGGAACATCCGGCCGATGTATGCGTTCGGCTACTATCCGCTGGCGATCGTCGTCTGGGTGCTCGGTGCGGCAGGTCGGCTGCCCCGTGTGAAGTCGTCGACCGAGGGCGAGGGGCACGAGCGGCGCTATTTCTATGGTGCGGTCTGGGCGATGTGTATCGGGCAGCCGGTCCTCTGGTTGCTCTGGCGTGTGCTGCCGTCTGGTCGAACTGGCGATGTGCTGAAGCTGGCGGTCTTCGTCGGCGTGCTCGCGTTTGTCGGCTGGCTGTCGTATCGCGGTAAGCTGCCACGCACCCGGCCGATCGTCCCCGGTGAGCTCGCCGTTTCTGATTGAGCGCACGCCGAGCCTGGGCACCCCGTGATTACGTGTCCGATGGAGGCGTCACGGTCGCAGCAACACCTTCAGCTTCGAACGCGCCGTGTCGAACGCCGTGACATGCTCCTCGAGCGCGTAGGTGCCGGCGATCAGCGGAGCGGTGTGCACGCGACCGTCGGCGAGCAACGCGATCGCGTCGGCGAACGACCCGCAACGGGAGCCCACCAGCGTGACTTCGTCGACGACCGCGGGCCAGAGGGTGATCGGTGTTTCACCGTGGAACGTCGACTTCATGACCACGGTGCCCCGTGGCCTGACCAGCTCCATCGCGCGTAGTAACCCGGTTGGTCGGCCGGTAACGTCGACAGTCACGTCGAAATGCGAGACTGGCAGTTCGTCGGTAGACCGTCTCGCCGTCATTCCGAGATCGCTAGCCACCCTCAATTTGCGCTCATGTTTTCCCAGGAGCGTGACCGCAGCGCCCGTGGTACGGAGCACCTGACCGACCAGCAGCGCCATCCGGCCGTCTCCGATCACGGCCACGCGGGTCGTCGATTCGAAGCTGAACTGCGTCAGAATCTGGCAGGCGGCGGCGGTCGGTTCCACGAAAACGGCGGTTTCGTCGTCGAGCACGTCTGGTACTTCATGCAAGTTGTCGGCAGGTAACGAGAGGTGCGACGCGAACGCGCCGGCGCGTCCCTGGATTCCAAGCACGCTGCGGGCGGGACAATGGTTGGCGGTGTCGGTCCTGCACCAGCTACATGTCCCACAGCCGACATTGATCTCGCCCACGACCCGGCGACCGATCCAGTGCCGGTCGCCGGCCGGTGCCGTCTCAACCACGCCGACAAATTCGTGTCCTGGCACCCCGCTGAAACCAGCGTAGCCTTCGAGAACCTGGAGGTCGGTGCCACAGATACCGGCGAGGGTGACGGCTACGCGGCACTCGCCCGCGCGCGTTTCGATCGGCTCCTGAGTGATGTGTACGGGGCTGCCATGCGACACGTCCTGCGGAGCGATTACGAGCGATTTCATGAGCGGGTGTTCACGAGGTGCCACGCGTATCGGAGGGTTACCACCGCGATTGGGACCCCGACTAGGACCCAGGCCCACTTGAAGTCCTCGGACTGCCAGTACCCGTAGGCAATCATAAAGAGCAGCAGGAGGTTGAGCGCGACGCCGATCGCTGTGTGCTTGTTGGCAACCGGCGCGGTGTCCGACGGTCGCGGTGACTTACTCATAGAGCGGCGCTGTCTTTGCCGACGATGGTGGTGAGGGTGAGAATAGCAATCAACGACGTGCCCGGCATGTGCGTACGGACCCGCAGGAAGGGCGGGAAAGAATCTCTGAAATTGTAGCGCGACCGGTCTATGCGGCGGTGTTCGGTCTTGATTCCCATGGTGGCAACCCATGGCTGTCGATGGGCGGGTTTAGAATAGCGTCCATGACCCGTCACCGTCCAAAAGTTCTCGTCACCTTGGCGGCCGTTGTCTTCGTTGTCGTGCTCGGTCGCGGCACTGTCGGTCAAGAATCCGCCGATTTCGATGTTTTGTTCCGCAACAAAACGATGCGGGTGGACTACGTTCATTCGGGCGGGCTCGGTCGGGAGATCGTCGCGCTCGACAGAGTGGTGTCTGACGGGCCATGGGCCGGAAGTGTGACTCGGCTCGTGGATGACCTAAACCTCGGAAAATACTTGTTCGAAGTCATTGATCGGACGACCAATCGAGTCGTGTTCTCCCGCGGATTTGCGTCCATCTATGGCGAGTGGGAGACCACCGCCGAATCCAGGGAGGTTTATCGAAGCTTTCACGAATCGCTTCGCTTTCCTTGGCCGAGAATGTCCGTGCAAGTTGTGCTCAAAGTGCGTGATGCGGAGAACAGCTTTCACGAGATCTGGTCCACGGTGATTGACCCGGATTCTCGTTTCGTCACCCCGGTTGATCGGGAGCCGATGGGCGAGGTTTGGCCTATCTTCGAGAATGGCCGGCCCTCGGATAAGGTCGACCTGCTGGTCATCAGTGAGGGCTACGCACCTACAGAGATTCCCAAGTTTCACGCCGACGCGACGCGATTGGTGACCGCGTTGTTTGAAGAAGAGCCATTTCGCAGCCGGAGGAGCGATTTTAACGTGTGGGGGCTCGACCTGCCGTCCACTGAGTCTGGGGTGAGTCGACCCCGCGCGGGACAATTCCGCAGGACGCTGCTATCGGCGGAGTACAACATCTTTGACTCTGAGCGCTACCTGTTGACGTACGACAATCGTGCACTTCGAGATGCGGCGTCCGCGGCCCCGTACGAGTTTATCGAAATTCTCGTTAACGAGGAGCAGTATGGCGGCGGTGGCATTTTCAACTTCCAGGCGACCGCCGCGGCGGACACCGGGTTCGCGGAGTATGTGTTCATTCACGAGTTCGGACACCACTTTGCCGGCCTGGCTGATGAGTACTACACATCGGACGTTGCGTACGACACCGGCGCCGCGTACCACCCCGAGCCGTGGGAACCTAACGTGACGGCGTTGCATGATCCCCAACGTGTAAAGTGGGGCAACCTCATCGAGTCTGACACTCCGGTGCCGACCCCGTGGGACAAGGCGTTGTTCGAAGCCGGTAGCGTTGAGGCCCAAGAGCGGCGGCGCGGGTTGCGTGAGGACGGTGCTGAAGAGCTCGTTATGGACCGTCTGTTCACCGAGCAGATGGAACGTGAAATGGCTCTACTGCAAGAGATGCCACACTTTGGCAAGGTTGGTGCGTTTGAGGGCGCGTCCTACGAGCCCATCGGGTTGTATCGATCAGAAGTCGACTGCATCATGTTTACTCGCAACCCGGTGGGGTTTTGTCGCGTTTGCCGCCGCGCGATAGAGAATGTGATAGATCAATATTCGAGACCATGATGACGACGGAATTCTTAGTCGAGCTTGAGGGGATCGTTGGCGCCGATGGTTTGGTACGTGACGAAGGTGAGTTGATCACCTACGAGTCGGACGGTCTCGTTTCGCACCGTTCCCGCCCGGGTGCCGCGGTCTTACCGAAGACAGCCGAACAGGTGCAGGCTGTCGTACGGTTGTGTCATCGGACGGGCATTCCGTTCGTGGCCCGTGGCCAGGGAACCGGTCTGTCGGGTGGTGCGTTACCCCACCCCGACGGGGTGCTGATCGTGATGACTCGGATGACGCGCGTGCTCGATGTGGACATCCCGAATCAACGTATCACTGTCGAACCTGGGGTTGTGAACCTGGAAGTGACCAGACGGGTGGCGTCCGATGGTTATTACTACGCCCCAGACCCGTCCAGCCAAGTCGTCTGTTCAATTGGTGGCAACGTTGCTGAGAACTCTGGCGGCGCGCATTGCTTGAAGTACGGCTTCACGGTCCATCATGTGCTGGGCCTCGAGGTGGTGCTTCCGGATGGTGAGATGGTGCATCTCGGAGGCGAGGCACTTGATGCGCCAGGCCTTGATCTGCTCGGCGTGGTTGTTGGTTCGGAGGGTACGTTGGGGGTGGTTACCAAGGTGACGTTACGGTTGCTTCGGCGCCCCGAGTCCGTGCGGACACTGCTGGCGGCGTTTGATTCAACCGACGCCGCGGGGAACGCTGTGTCGGATGTCATTGCCGCCGGCATCATCCCCGCCGCTATTGAAATGATGGACCGGACCACGATCCGGGCGGCCGAGGCGGCGGTGCAACCTGGCTTTCCCGATGCCGAGGCGGTGCTCATCGTCGAGCTCGACGGATCCCAGAATGAGGTGGAGACACTGTTTGAGCAAATAGAGGCGGTCTGCGCCAAGAATCATGGCTGGGGTGTGCAGGTAGCGCGTGACGACGCTCAACGGGGCCGGATATGGATGGGGCGTAAGGCGGCGTTCGCGGCGATGGGGCGCGTCTCGCCGAATTACTACGTGCAGGACGGAGTGATTCCGCGTGGTACGCTTCCCGAGGTGTTACGACGTATTCGCGGCTTGGAGCAGCGGTCGGGACTCACTATCGGGAATGTGTTCCATGCGGGCGACGGGAACCTGCACCCGTTGGTTTGCTACGACGATGCGGTCGAGGGACAAGCGGAATTAGCCGAGCAGGCAGCGTCTGAGATTCTCACGTATTGCCTCGACGTTGGAGGTTCCCTGACCGGCGAGCACGGCATCGGTGCCGACAAAGTCTGCCACATGCCGAAGATGTTCAGTGAGGACGACCTAGCGACGATGCAGCTCGTGCGAGCCGCGTTTGACCCCTTGGGCCTCTGTAATCCGGACAAGCTACTTCCGACCCCTCGACTATGCGGTGAGGTTCCGGGCCCATATCGGGCGCATCCAATCGAGGTTGCGGGGCTGGCCCAGCGCGTCTAACCGAGAGCCATGGTCACTCCGGCCCTGCCACACGAAAACCTTGCTGCTGAGGTGAATGCCCGCATTGGGGCGCCCGCGGCTCGCCCAGGCCGGGACGCTGACCGGATCGACGGTGTCATCCCGGTTGTGGTCGTTGAACCGTTGACCCCAGAGGCGGTCGCTATCGTGCTCGGGTGGGCTAGCGAGACTGGGAGAACCGTCCTCACACGAGGCGGGGGCACCAAGCTGGCCCGGATACCTGCTCCCGTCTCCACCGTCGACGTTTTGCTCTCGACAAGAGGCCTCAACACCGTTGAAGTCCATCGCCACGGTGACCTGACGGCGACCGTTCAGGCTGGTGCGACTCTGCGTGAAACTAATGCGGTACTGGCCGAGCACCGGCAGTGGCTTGCGCTCGACCCGCCCCGGGGCGACCGCGCCACGATCGGGGGCATTCTAGCCACGAATGACAGTGGGCCACGACGGCAAGGGCACGGCACACCGCGTGATTTGATCATCGGAATGACGTTGGCTCGCGCTGATGGCGTGGTGGCGAGAAGTGGCGGGATCGTCGTGAAGAACGTGGCCGGGTATGACCTCGCCAGACTCATGACTGGGTCGTTCGGGTGTCTTGGCGTCATTCTGAACGCGACCTTCAAGCTAGCTCCGTTGGCCGGCGCGTCGCGTACCGTGTCGGTGACCTTTCCCGACATCGATCGCTGTGTAGCCTATGCGGACGACCTGCGGGTGCATGCTGCTACCCCTAGTGCCCTCGAACTAGCGATGCCGGCAGTGAGTATGTTGGTCCGGTTTGAGTCGGTCGAGTCGGTGGCGGAGCAACAGGCTTATCGGGCGGTGGCACTAGCAGAGGCGAAGGACGGAACAGCGGTTGTGCTGTCTGCTGAGAACGAGACCGTTGCGTGGCAGGCCCATGGAGCTCGCGTTCTTGAAGGCGAGGGCACGCTTGTCAAGCTTTCAGTTGTCTCCGCTCAGCTGTTGCCGACGCTTATTTGGCTAGACGCAGAGGCTCGCTCACGTCGGCTTGAGTATGAAGTGATCGGTCGGGCCGGCCTCGGCGTATTGTGCCTGCGCCTGAACGGCGCGACGTCTGATCAGGCTGAGCTCTTGAACGCGCTCCGCGGGCGGTTGCCCGTTGGTAGTGGAAGCGCGGTGCTTCAGGAGGCGCACGCGGATTTGAAGGCGCTGGTCGACGTCTGGGGGCCGATTGGTGACGGCCTGCGGATGATGCAGGAGGTCAAACGTCAATTCGACCCCACGGCAACCCTCAATCCCGGCCGTGGCCCTGGTGGGCTATGAGATGCGTCGTACGACACATCTATCAACTTGGGACTGTTAAGCCGACTCCCCTTTGATCGAGGCATCCACCAACTCGATCATGTGGAAGGTACGCTTCGGGGCGCCGGTCTCTTCCAAGCAACCAGCAATTTGCAGCAGACAGCCAGGGTTGCTCGAAACCACCGCGTCCACACCAGTTGACCCGATGCACTGAGCCTTGCGTTTGCCAAGGTCCCTGGCAGTCTCCGGTTCAGTTAGGTTGTAGATGCCCGCAGAACCGCAACAGAGCCCGGCTTCCGGGACTTCATGCACTTTGAGACCAGGAATCGTCGCTAAGATCTGGCGTGGTTCCCGAGCGATTCCCTGTGCGTGCTGGAGATGGCAGGCGTCGTGGTAGGCCACCTGCATCGGAACAGGGTGCCGGGTCGTGCGTGGCTCCAGCTCAGCCAGGAATTCAGAGATGTCTTTGCACTTGGCAGACAGCAACCGCGCGCGTTCTGCGTAACGGGGATCGTCTCGCAGAAGATGACCGTATTCCTTGAGCGTCGATCCGCAGCCGGCCGCATTGATGACGATGGTGTCGACGTCTGAGGCTTCTGACTCGAAAACATCGATGAAGCGACGTGCGGCCACGACAGCGTCATCCTCCATGCCGGCGTGGAACATCAACGCGCCGCAGCAGCCCTGCGACGCGGGGATGATGACGTCGCATCCTTCGGCGGTGAGGACTCTGATGGTAGCGGCGTTGACCTCGTCGAAAAAGACTCGTTGCACACATCCAAGCAGGAGACCCACGCGCCGTCGACGTTCGCCCACCGCCGGCGCTAACCTTGGCGTTTCGGTCCAGGCCCGGCGTAGTGAGATCGAGGGCATGAGCGCCTCCATAGCCCGCAGGCGCGATGGGAGGAGGTTCAATAGTCCGGTTGATCGGGCGAGGCGTTGCACGCCGAGCTTCTGATATGCCCAAAGGGCGAGGGAGACCACACGCAGCCGGCGCGGATACGGAAAGAGACCAAAAATCAGACGCCGAAACAGCCGGTCGGCGATCGGACGGTCGAGTCGTCTCTCGACCTGCGGGCGCGCTGCCGCGAGGAGCTTGTCGTACTGGACGCCTGAGGGACATGCCGTGACGCACGCCATACATCCGAGACAAGTGTCAAAGTGCCTAGCGATGCGATCCGTGAGTTCGGTTTCATCTTCGAGTCCGCCCTTGAGCATGGCGATGCGACCCCGAGGTGAGTCGGTTTCGCGACCCCACAGCACATAGGTGGGGCACGCCGGCAGGCAGAACCCGCAGTGAACACAATCGGCCACCAAGGCCGGGTCCGGGGGGTGGCGCGCATCGAACGCGGGAGACATGACGTAGAAGTCTAGCAGCTAGCAGTATCATTCCTTTGCCCGTTGGACGAGGGCGGAGGAGGATCGGAGCAGACGATGCCGAAAGCGATTCGCATTCACGAACACGGTGGTCCCGACGTGTTGTGTTGGGATGAGGTGGACCCGGGCACGCCCGGCGCTGGCCAGGCGCTGATCCGTCAGACAGCAGTCGGTCTCAATTTCATCGACGTCTACCACCGGACTGGGCTCTATCCGGTCCCCTCGAGACCCGCCATCATCGGTAACGAAGGTGCTGGGGTGGTGGAGGCCGTCGGGGATGACGTGTCCGTCGTGAGCGTGGGCGACCGGGTGGCCTACTCGATGAGTCTGGGTAGCTACGCCGAACAGCGGGTCGTCGATGCTGCCCGGCTCGTCAAGTTGCCCGACGACATCACTGATCACCAGGCGGCGGCTATGATGCTCAAGGGGTGCACGGTGCAGTATCTCCTGCGCCGTATTTATCCGGTTTCCGCGGGTGACACGATCCTGCTGCATGCCGCCGCCGGAGGGGTGGGGCTCATTGCGAGTCAGTGGGCGAAGCATCTTGGTGCGACTGTCATCGGCACGGTCGGTAGTGATGAGAAGGCGGCGCTGGCGAAGGCGCATGGCTGTGCCCACACCGTTGTCTACACGCGCGAGGATGTTGTCGAACGGGTTAAGGCATTGACTGGGGGCGTCGGCGTGCCGGTTGTTTTCGATTCGGTCGGTAAGGATACCTTTATGGCGTCGCTGGATTGCCTGCAACCGCGCGGGCTCATGGTCAGTTACGGTAACGCCTCAGGCGCGGTCGAGCCATTCAGCCCGGGAGTGCTAGCGGCCAAGGGGTCACTGTTCCTGACCCGCCCGACCCTTGCGAGCTACATCAGCACACGCGACGACTTGGACGCGACCGCGGCTGACCTTTTCAGCGTCGTTAAAAATGGCGCCGTCAGAATTGCCGTCAACCAAACGTTGCCACTCGAGGAGGCGGCACAGGCGCATCGCGACCTTGAGGCACGCAAGACGACCGGGTCCACGGTACTGACGATTGGAGGGTAGCGGAATGAGAACGGTGAGTTTTTTTGTGGCTGGATTGGTGTTGGGTGGTGTGGTCGTCGGCGGGTTCAGTTCGGTGTTAGCGCAAACGGAACGTCGCGCCGTCAACCTGCCTGGTCGCTCCGTGGAAGCCCCGTTCAGCGATGCCATTTTGGCCGGCGACACTCTATATCTGTCGGGTCGGCTTGGGCTCGAGAACGGACAAGTTCCCGCCGACCCGCAGCAGGAAGCCCGAAACATTCTCGATCAGATTCAGGCGGTGCTTGAGCAGGCGGGGATGACGATGGACGACCTCGTCAGCGTCCAGGTGTTCTGTTCGGATGTCGCACACTTCGGCGATTTCAACGCCGTGTACACCAGCTACTTTTCCAGTGCTCCGCCGGCTAGGGCCTTCGTGGGTAGCGGGGCGCTACTTCGCGGTGCGCGCTTCGAAGTGGCTGGAATCGCCGTTAGGCCGTGAACCGAGGCCGGCTCACACCGTGTCATCGACTCCGATGTTCGCCGTTGCGCGCGCGTGACAGCACTAATCCAACAAAAGGGAGGCAGCTGAAATTGCTGGACCGTAGGTTCGCTGTGGTGCTCGCGCTGGTCGTGTGGCTTGCGATTTCCGTGACTGTCTCCCCACGGTCAGCGGTTCTCCAAACGAGCGACCTCGGTTGGGTACGGGTGCCGGCCGGTACGTTCATGATGGGATGCGTGGATGTTGATTCATCGTGTCTCGACAACGAGGGGCCGTCCCATGAAGTGACGTTCTTGGGGTCCTTCGACCTGATGGCGGCGGAGGCTACCGTTGCCCAATACGCGGAGTTCACTCGGGACACGAGCCACGCTCCCCCACTTCCGCCAGAGTTTAGGCAGGGAGGGGACCACCCGGTTGTCCTCCTCAGTTGGGACGATGCCGCCGCGTTTTGTCTCTGGGCCGGTGCCAGGCTGCCCACCGAGGCAGAGTGGGAGTATGCGGCTCGGGGCGGCCGGGCTGGGCTGATCTACGGTGCGCGTGACGAGTTATCACGGGATTGGGTGAACTACGGTGCCGAAGAGTGTTGCGCAGGCGAGACAGGCGGCGGAGACGCTTGGGTTAGCACCGCCCCCGTTCGGTCGTTCCCTCCTAACGACTTCGGGTTGTACGACATGACCGGCAACGTCTGGGAGTGGGTGGACGGTTGGCTCGATGATCAGTACTACGAGGTGTCTCCCTCGATTAATCCCCCGGGAGCAGCGGGAGGATACTCGCGTATCGTTCGAGGTGGCTCCTGGCTGAATTTCCCTGCGGCGTTGCGCACATCGGTTCGCTTGCCGTTCTCGCAGACCGGACAAACCAGCAACATCGGCGCGCGTTGCGCGCGCGATGTGGGCGGACGCCCGCTGTGAGGCGCTTTCCCTTTAGGTGCCCGCTTGCTAGACGGACCGAGCGAGCCGAAGGTGAGCGGTCTGCCTTTCCGTCGTGCCCGGTCGACCAGCCGCGGTGATTCTAGAACCAGACAACAAACACCCGCGACAGTGCGTCAGCGTTCCGCCTGGGAGCCCCAGCCCACACCAGGAATCTCGGTCCGCCAGGCCACGTTCTCACTACGGCTCCAGGGCTCTGGCAACGAAGGATCGTCCGGGGTAGCTGTGATGCCAGCTCCGTCCGGGCCGCGAAACCGCGGCCACTCCTGGGCGGTGGAGGGGGCGTCGAGCGAGAGCATGATGGTTGCGACTAAGACACAAAAGTAAAGTCTGGACATGGGTGACTGCTCGTTCGGCTTGGTTGGTTGAGCTGCAGGCCCCGGGAGTGTTGCACATGGCCCGGCGCGATGCGGCGGTCGCTTGGTGGTCATCGCGTGTTTCTCTGCGATGAACCATCGGGGGGTTGGCCGGGCACGGTCCACAAGTGGCCGCTGGTTGGCACTGGCGAGACACCGACTCCGTAGCGGAAGACGAGTCTCCCACCGTGTTCTGCGGTCGCCAGCAGCATTCCGACCCCGGTCAACGAAATGAGAAGCGAAGCCACTCTGAGCCATCTGGACGTTGAGTGCCAGATATAGGACATCGATAATCGGAACGAAGCGAAGAAGACGAAGAACCACGTCGTACGTTCCGCCCAGGTAAAATGGGCCGTCAGTGCGATATCCTCGTCGAACGAGACTAGTAGGGTGCTCGCACCGCCGAGGCCGCTGAAGTAGGCCGCCAACGCCATGAGTGCTCCCCCACAGTAGAGCCAAGAGGCGGAGTCACGGACGGGCGCGCTGACCGGGCGCCACGCGCCGATCAGGTCGACGGTGAAGGCCGTGATCAGCAGTGTGATCGGAAAGTGCACCAGAAGCGGGTGGATGCTGGGGGCCCAATTCGGAATCAGCGGCATGGTAGCAGGCCCGGGATGCCGGGCGAACCGGTAGGCCCCATATAATACCCGGCCCTGTCAGTTGCACCGCTACACAAGCGTTGCTCCTAGGACCCCAGCGGATAGCTTATGCCGAAAGACGGTAGGGAGGGATGGCACGGATGGGACGACTACGCGGCATTCTATGATTGGGAGAATGCTCGCACGGTAGGACGGCGGGATATTGCGTTCTGGCAGCGTCTCGTCGAGGACCACGGCGGGCCGGTTCTCGAGCTTGGGTGCGGCTCCGGGCGGGTCTTGGTTCCAGTTGCTCGGAGCGGCGAATCAGTCGTCGGTCTCGACCGGTCGGACAACATGCTCGCGCTAGCCCAGCGCCGGGTGCGGCGCGCGAAATTAGGGGCGTGCGTGCGGTTGGTGCGGGGCGACATTCGAGCACTCCCGTTCAGTACACGGCACAGGTTCAGCCTAGTGATCGCGCCCTACGGCGTGCTCCAGTCCCTGCTACGTGACCGCGACCTGCGTCGCACGTTAGTCTCGGTTCGTGACGCGCTCCGACCCGGCGGGATGTTCGCGGTCGACCTCGTGCCGGACCTGCCCGGTTGGGAAGAATGTGAGCGTCGCGTTAGTTTGCGGGGGCACCGCCCTGGTGGGCAGGCTCGGATCACCCTAATAGAGTCGGTTCGTCAGGATCGATCCCGAAGGCTGACCATCTTCGACCAGGAGTTCATCGAACGCCGCGGGCGTCAGCGGAGGGTGCGCGAGTTTTCACTGACATTTCGCACGCTGTCCGTGCCACAGATGGTCGGTCGATTGCGGCGCGTGGGGTTCAGGCTTGAACGTCTGGCTGGGGACTATGTTGGTGGTTCTTGGCATCCGGAAGCCGAGACTTGGCTCGTGCTGGCACGCAGGCCAGACTAAATTGGAAGGGCTGGCGCCGTGGCCTTAGGGTGCACTAATCGACTCTGCACTGTCGAACCTGTGTCGCAGTTTGCCGCCCGGCGGTCTCTGTTCGCTCATGATAAAATCTGGTTCGTTTGCGTGCTTGCGGTAGGTGTTCCGCGCAGCGCCGACACATGTAACACGCCCGGCTGGTACGGTGTCGAAAGCCAAAGCGCAGCGCCGTATGCCCTTTGGAAGACGCGGTCAGTGGGATGTCCCGCCAGCGGCGCATGCGTCGAACTTTCGGGTTAGGCTGCTAAGCCATACAGTTACGGGGTTCTGCCATGTCAGGCCATTCGAAGTGGCATTCGATCAAGCACAAGAAGGGCGCGGCTGACGCCAAGCGGGGCAAGCTCTTTACCCGCATCATCAAAGAGCTCACCGTTGCGGCACGGCACGGGGGCGGAGCCCCTGATATGAACCCGCGCCTCCGCACCGTCATCGCAGACGCGAAAGCGGCGAACATGCCCGCCGATAACATTAAGCGGGCGATTCGGCGTGGGACGGGCGAGGAGCCCGGGGTGAGCTACGAAGAGGTTACTTACGAGGGCTACGGGCCAGGCGGCGCGGCGGTGTTCCTTGAAGTGCTGACAGACAACAAGAACCGGGCGGTCGGTGAGATCCGTCATGCGCTTACCAAGCACGGGGGTAATTTGGGTTCGTCGAACAGCGTGGCCTGGATGTTTGACAAACGTGGATACATCCTCGTTGAGCAGGGCGTCGCCGAAGAAGAGGCTTTGATGACTGCGGCCATTGAGGCCGGTGCTGACGATTTTCGCGACGAGGACGGCAGTTGGGAGATCATCAGTTCGCCTGAGACGTTCGATGCTGTTGCCGAGGCGATTCGGGGGCTCGGTGTTGAACCCTCGGCCGCGCAAGTTGCCATGCTTCCTCAAAATTTCGTCGCGCTGGAGGGCAAGCCTGCGCAACAGATGGTGAGGTTGCTGAACGCGCTGGAAGATCTGGACGACATCCGTCACGTTTGGTCCAATGCTGACATCAGTGAGGAGGAGGTCGAGGCCTCGTTGGCGTGAGAATTTTCGGAATTGATCCTGGTTCTAAGAACACTGGCTACGGTTGCATCGACACCGAGGATAGTCGGTTCCGTTTCGTTGTCTGCGGTGCCGTGACGGTGTCTCCCCGCCTTCCCTTTTCGGAACGGTTGACCGGTATCTACGACGGCCTCACGTCTTTGCTAGCGAAGTATCAGCCTGCTTGTGTGGCCATTGAGAATGTCTTTTATGCCCGCAATGTCAGTAGTGCATTAAAACTAGGACATGCCCGAGGCGTGGCGATGCTAGCGGCCGCGAAGGCCGGGTTGACAGTGACCGAATACGCGCCAACGGAAGTCAAACGAGCCGTCGTCGGCTACGGCAGGGCCGATAAGACGCAGGTTCGAGAAATGGTGATGCTGCTTCTCGGACTCGATACGGCCCCCTCTCCAGACGATGCGTCGGACGCACTGGCGATCGCGGTCTGTCATGCGAATTCGGCCAGTGGTCCGCCCGAGACTAGGGGTGTCTCGAGCGGTCCCCGCAGCTGGCGCCAATATCGACCGCGAGACCGACGGCCGTGAGGACGGATACCCGATGATCGCGTTGCTCAAGGGCAAGATCGTTGAGAAGCACCCGAGTCGGGTGGTGATCGATGTCCGTGGTGTCGGCTACGGCGTGCATATTCCACTGTCTACTTTCTACGGGTTAGGGGAGCCGGGGGGCGACGTTACGCTACGTATTCACACGCACGTTCGCGCGGAGGCGCTCTCCCTCTTTGGTTTTGGGAGTGGTCTCGAGCAACAGGTCTTTGAGCAGCTCATCAGCATCGCTGGCATCGGCCCTCGGCTGGCCCTGTCTGTGTTGTCAGGAATTGAAATGCCAGAACTCGTGAGGGCGGTGCGGCAGAGCGATGTCGGCCGGCTGACGGGGATCCCCGGAGTGGGGAAGAAGACTGCCGAAAGGATCGGGCTTGAGCTGAGAGACCGACTCCCGGCCGGGCTCGAGGTGGAGTCGGATGACGTCGCTAGTGGTGATGGCGGTGTCGACATGCGCGGTGACTTGCTCTCGGCGCTCGTGAACCTCGGCTACCATCAATCGCTGGCGGAACGAGCGGTTGATTCGGCGCTGGGGAGCGGTGAGGACGTGTTCGAACGCATCCTCAGAAAAGCGTTAAAGGAGCTTGCGCGATGACTGGCGACGCGTCGCCCCAGCGTGTGGTCACTTCCGAGCGCCTGGGCGATGACGACCGGTTTGAGGTGGGGCTGCGTCCGCGGACGTTGGATGCGTATATCGGGCAGGAGCGCTTACGCGAGAATCTCGAGGTGTCTATTGCTGCGGCCCGGCAACGTGCTGAAGCGCTTGACCACACCCTGCTCTACGGTCCCCCTGGACTTGGTAAGACAACGCTCGCGTATGTCATCGCGAATGAGCTCGGGGTGCCGATGCGAACCACGGCGGGTCCGGTTCTTGAAAAACCAGGTGATTTGGCAGCCATTCTCACGAACCTAGTTGAGCACGAGGTGCTCTTCATAGATGAGATCCATCGAATGAGTCCCGTGATCGAAGAGATTCTCTATCCGGCGATGGAGGACTACGAGCTTGACATAGTCATCGGTCAGGGACCTGGTGCTCGGTCGGTCAAAGTGCCGCTGCAGCGATTCACGCTCATCGGCGCCACGACCCGGGCCGGCCTGCTGACTGCGCCACTGCGCGCGCGATTCGGTATCGTGCACCGCCTTGACTTTTACCGGGATGTGGATATCCAGGAGATTGTGCGGAGATCGGCGGGGATCTTTGAAGTGCCCATCGACGATGATGCAACCGTCGAGGTCGCACGGCGTTCTCGCGGCACTCCCCGGGTGGCCAACCGGCTTCTTCGAAGGGTACGGGATTATGCCCAAGTGCGAGCCGATGGCACTGTCACGCGAGAGGTCGCGTTACAGGCACTCGAACTCCTCGAGGTCGATGCCAATGGATTCGATGAGGCGGACCGGCGCCTGCTTCGTACCATCATAGAGAAATTCGGTGGCGGGCCGGTGGGTCTGAACAGTATCGCGGCCGCTATCAGCGAGGAGAAAGAGGCGATCGAGGATATCTATGAACCGTTCCTGATCCAGATCGGTTTTCTCGACCGCACGCCTCGCGGCCGAGTCGCTACCGCACGAGCCTACGACTATTTCGGCGTGCCGATGCCGAATGACGACGGGCGGCTCTGGTAGGACCGCCTGCGGGGTGAGGAAAGGAAGTTGCATGCAGACGAGTAACGCGACAGTGAGCATGCCTGATGGGCTCTTCGGCCGCGCCGTACAGCCGGTGCAGATTTCTTCGTTGGGCACCTGTGTCCCGCCCCGCGTGCTGACCAACAGCGAGCTCGAACAGATGGTCAACACAACCAACGATTGGATCCTGAAACGGACCGGTATTCGTGAGCGTCACATCGCTGCACCTGACGTCGCCACGTCGGACCTGGCGGCCGAAGCGGCGCGGATCGCCATCTCCGGGGCCGGTCTGGAACCCCCAGATATCGGGTTTCTGGTGGTAGGCACGACGACACCGGACACCTTCTTTCCCAGCACCGCCTGTTTGGTGCAGGACAAGATTGGCGCGACCCGCGCGTGGGGATTCGATCTTGGTGCCGCCTGTTCAGGATTCACCTATTCCGTGACGACTGCGATGCAGATGGTGGCCACTGGCGCACACGACCATGCGCTGGCGGTCGGGGCCGACGTGATGTCGCGGATCATCGATTATCAGGACCGGGCTACCTGCGTCATTTTCGGTGACGGCGCTGGGGCGGTCGTCGTATCTCCAGCTGTGGACCCAGAGCTGCGGGTGATCGACTTCGCACATGAGGTCGACGGAAGCGGCGGACCTGCTTTGCAAATGCCGGCCGGGGGCAGTCGAATGCCGGCGTCGCACGACACTGTGGACCAGCGGCTACACTACGTGCACCAAGACGGTGCCGCGGTGTTCAAGTTTGCGGTGCGTAAGACAGGCGATATCTGTCGCCGCATTTTGGACCGGAACGGAATCCTGCCGAAGGATGTTGACCTGTTCGTGTCGCATCAGGCGAACCGTCGGATTATATTGGCCGCAGCTGCGCAGCTCGAACTTCCTGAGGAGAAAATCGTCATCAACATCGAGAAGTTTGGCAATACGACCGGCGCCACTATCCCCTTGGCTTTGGCTGATGCGGTGGCCGACAAACGTCTCAAGAAAGGTGACCTGGTGCTACTTGCTTCGGTCGGCGCAGGGTTCACGGTTGGCGCGATTTTGCTGCGGTGGGCCTATTAGCAGGTGCCCGTTGGCACGGGCTGCGCGATGTGCCTCGTCTTGTCTTCGATGCGCGTCTCAGACTTCGATTTTGAGCTTCCGGCGGAGTTGATTGCGCAGGCGCCGGCGTCTGAGCGCGGGACCTCTCGGCTCCTGGTGGTCGACCGCACGCACGGGAAACTCACCGATCGGCACGTCTCCGACCTACCCGAGTTGCTGACGCCCGGTGACCTGATCGTCATCAACGATACCCGTGTGATACCGGCCCGTTTGCTCGGCCAGCGAGTGCCGACCGGAGGGGCTGTCGAATGCCTGCTGCTATCGCGCCTAGAGGGCGATCGATGGGACGCGTTGATGCATCCTGGACAGAAGCTACGAGAGGGCTCGCGGGTTGTCTTCACGGGTGGTGGGTTTCGGCTTCACGGTGAGGTACTCACGAGGCGGTTCCACGGGCGTCGAACCGTAAGTCTGTGGACTGATGACGGAGTCTCGGTTGATCACATTGTTGACACTCTTGGGCACATCCCGCTGCCGCCGTACATCAAGCGACCAGACGGGCCTACTGACCGTGAACGCTATCAGACGGTGTACGCGCAGAGCCGCGGTTCTGTCGCGGCACCCACCGCCGGTTTACACCTGACCGCGGGGCTGTTGCAGCGTTGTCTCACGCGGGGCATCGAGGTGGCACGGGTCACGCTCCACGTCGGTTATGGCACGTTTTCACCCGTGCGGGTCGAGTGGGTTGAAGACCACGCGGTGGAGCCGGAGCGCTATGACGTACCAGCTGGAACCGCGGAGGCGGTCAACCGCGCGGTCAATGAGGGGCGGCGTGTGGTCGCTATAGGCACAACCACAACCCGCACGCTGGAGACGGCAGTCCGGGTTGGGAGGCGTGGCTATTTGTCGCCTGGCGGTGGCGTGAGTGAGCTGTTTCTCTATCCGGGCGTGCCGTTTCGTCTGGTGAATGCCTTGCTCACTAACTTTCACCTTCCACAATCGTCCCTGCTTTTTCTCGTGAGTGCGTTCGCCGGGCGGGACCGAGTCCTTAAGGCGTACGCCGAAGCCGTCCGTCGCCGCTATCGGTTCTACAGTTACGGCGACGCGATGCTCATTCTCTAGGCGCGTGTGGCGAAACCGCAACCCTCAGAGTTGATACAATGTGTATGTACCCGTCGGGGAGCAGCCTTACCCTGTGTTTTCGACGGGAACGTTCGCCGGTGTAGCTCAGTTGGTTAGAGCACGCGGCTCATATCCGCGTTGTCCGGGGTTCAAGTCCCTGCACCGGCACCATTCGCCCTCACATCGGGAGTGATCGTGTTGGTTGCGTCTAAAGCGCACACCCACCTGCGAGCCCCGTCGCGTGGTGGTTACCGGGTGAAGCGGTGACGGACGCCCGAAGGGCGTGACCCACTGCTCGAATCGCGATTCATGGAAGCGTTGGCCGGGCGGGTACTTGCGGCGGTCCGCCAACAGGCGCTGATACCGAGAGGTGGGCGCGTACTGGTGGCGCTTTCCGGTGGCGGCGATTCGGTGGCGCTTCTGTGCCTGATGGCCGAACTTGCTCGGCACAGCGAGCTATCCCTAGTGGGCATCGCTCATGTTAACCATCAGCTCCGCGTGCCGGCTTCAGACGAAGACGCAGATTTTTGTCGTGCTTTGGCAGCTCAGTTTGAGTTGCCGTGTGTCGTCGAAACTGTCGATGTCGCCATGTTGGCGAGGCAAGAGCACATCTCCGTTGAGCACGCCGGGCACCAGGCCCGCCATCAGTGCTTCGATCGGGTTGCCGAGCAATTCGGGGCCACGGAAGTGGCGTTAGGGCATACGCTTGACGACCAAGCGGAAACGTACCTGCTCCGGCTGTTTCGTGGGGCTGGTGCAGCCGGCCTTTCCGCAATGCGACCGCGTCTCGGTCGGGTCGTGCGTCCGTTGTTGACGATCCGTCGCGCCGAGCTTCGGGCCTATCTCACGTCGAGGCAGATTTCTTTTTTAGAGGATCCGTCGAATTTGGACCGGCAAGTACCGCGGAACCGCGTGCGCCACGATTTGTTGCCGAACATGGAGCGATACGCGCCAGGAGTAGTCGAGCGGATCGCGCGCAGCGCAGAGATCGCGCGAGCCGACGAGGAATGGCTTGGGTTGGCCGCCAGCGAAGCTGCCGTGAGCATCGTTAAACGAATTAAGTCTGGTGTTGAGGTGGAGGCTGGCCGGTTCGCCTCGTTGCCGTTGGCATTGGCCAGGCGTGTCGCGAAGGACCTGTTGTCACAGGTGTCGAGGAAGGCGGTCGGATTCGATCAAATCGAGCGTTTTCGTGCTCTGGCCGTGGGCGGACCGATGCGAATCGATTTTCCGGGATGTCGTGCCGAGCGTACCCGCGGCATGGTGCGGCTCGTTACCCGGAGGGGTCGGGGAGTTCCGACGGGAAGCGAGCGGTTCCAGTATCGGCTTGAGGTGCCCGGAGAAGTTGCGGTGCCGGAGGCGAAACTGGTGCTGAGTGCCGATCTTGTGGGCAAGGATTCGGTGAAGCTGCGCCCGTCGCAAGAGAACGGCCTACCGCTAGAACAGGCGGTGTCAGCCGACGTGGCGGCTGGCCCTTTGGTCGTGCGGTGTTGGCGCCCGGGAGACCGATTTCGACCACTTGGGCTCGAGGGACACCACAAGAAACTTCAGGACCTGTTTGTCGACCGGAAAGTTCGACAGGATGAGCGGTCCAGGGTCCCCGTTGTTCTGGACGGGACAGGCCGTGTCGTCTGGGTTGTGGGGCTGGGCTTAGGTGACGATTTTCGGGTCACTGAGGCTACGGCAAGCGTGCTAATCTTGAGGGTCAGGTCTTTGGGGGACAAATTGTGAACTCGACGACACGTAGTCTGTTGTTCTGGATGGTTCTGGTGGTCGCGCTGGTGCTGATCTGGAACCTCTCTTCCCAGTTCCGTGCCGGTGACTCACTGGTGAGTTTCAGTGAGTTCATCCGATGGGTGGATACCGGCCAGGTCGATCGGGTGGAACTGACAGGTAACGAGATTATTGGTCGGTCCTCAAGCGGTGAGACGTTCCGCACGTACGCGCCCCCTCAGTACGAGGGCCTAGCAAACAAGCTCCTCGAGCGCGACGTTGTCGTGGAGGCGAGGGAGGCTGCGGCTAGTCCTTGGACGACTTTGTTCTACTCGTGGGCTCCTCTCCTGCTTATCGTCGGTTTCTGGGTGTTCTTCATGCGCCAGATGCAGAGCGGTGGGAACAAGGCCCTGTCGTTCGGTAAAAGTCGGGCGAAGTTGTCATCAAGCGCGGAGAAGAAGGTCACGTTCAAGGACGTTGCTGGGGTGGACGAGCCGAAAGAGGAGTTACAAGAGATCATCGAATTCCTCAAAGAGCCGCAGAAGTTCCAGAAGCTGGGTGGACGGATCCCGAAGGGCGTGCTCCTGATGGGGCCGCCTGGAACCGGCAAGACATTGCTGGCGAGGGCCGTTGCTGGTGAGGCAAACGTGCCGTTCTTTTCGATCAGCGGATCAGATTTTGTAGAAATGTTCGTCGGGGTCGGTGCGTCTCGGGTTCGGGACCTGTTCGAGCAGGGTAA
>DQEK01000120.1:21227-24792 GCA_003533545.1 Acidobacteriota bacterium
TGGGTGGTGGCCACGATGAACGTGAACAGACTTTGAACCAGCTTCTTGTCGAGATGGACGGCTTTGAATCGAACGAGGGAGTTATCTTGGTCTCGGCGACCAACCGCCCGGACGTACTCGATCCGGCGTTGTTGCGTCCGGGACGTTTCGATCGTCGTGTCGTGGTCAGCCGGCCAGACGTTAAGGGTCGTGAGGGGATTTTAGGTGTGCACACGCGGAAGATCCCACTTTCCGATGACGTGGACATACATGTGATCGCACGTGGGTCCTCAGGCTTCTGCGGGGCCGATATTGCAAATCTCGTGAACGAGGCGGCGCTCAACGCTGCTCGCTACAACCAGAAGACTGTGGCGATGCAGGATTTCGAGTTCGCCAAGGACAAGGTGATGATGGGGGCCGAGCGGCGGTCAATGATCATCAGCGACGAAGAGAAACAGGTCACCGCTGTTCATGAAGCGGGGCATGCGTTGTTAGGTGTTCTGCTCGAGAATTCGGATCCGGTGCACAAGGTGACCATCATTCCGAGGGGCATGGCGCTGGGTGTGACCCAGCAGTTGCCGGTCGGCGACAAGCACAACTACTCGGCACTTTATCTTCAGGATCAGGTTGCGGTACTGCTCGGCGGTCGGATCGCGGAAGAAATTACGAATTCGACGGTGACGACTGGTGCCGGTAATGACCTCGACCGAGTGACGGATCTTGCCAGAAAAATGGTCTGCGAGTGGGGTATGAGCGAGGTCGTTGGTCCCCTGACGTTCGGCCGGAAGGAAAGTGAAGAGATTTTTCTCGGGAGAGACCTCGCGCAACACAAAGACCACAGCGAAGAGACAGCAAGCCGTATCGACCAGGAAATCAAACGGATCGTTACGGAGAACTATGATCGCGCCCGGGCAATCCTTGAAGAGAAGAAAAGCGAGTTGTTGAGGATTGCCGAAGAGTTGCTGATTCGTGAGGTGCTGTCTGGTGACGAAGTTCGCCGGATCGCGTCCGGAGAGGTGCTCGAAGAGACCCCCGAGGAGCCTTTGGTCGCCGACCCGGTAGCGTCTGACTCTGACCCGACCCCTGAGGCGGAGCGCCAGCCGGTCGTGCCGACGCTCGGCAAACCGCTGGCCCAAGAATAACGCCCGGTACCCCATCGATGTAGCGGCCCCGGGGGGCGGCCTACGCTTGTCCACCGTAGGGCATTCGGGGTCATGGTAGGCCCCCGCGCAGAGTAGCGGGCCTGTTTGGTAGTTTCAATGAATTCGCGGCGTCACTACACCGTCCCGCTTCCCGATGGTTTTTCGCTGGAGTTGGGCGAGAGGACGCTGGTGATGGGGATAGTCAACGTCACGCCGGACTCGTTTTCGGACGGCGGATTGTGGCTGGATCCGGGTCAGGCGGTTGAGCACGCGCTGGCGATGGTCGCCGCTGGCGCCGATCTGCTCGACATCGGCGGGGAGTCGACTCGACCGGGCGCGGCCGAGTTGGCCGCCGACCAAGAGCTGGCGCGGGTGTTGCCGGTTGTGCGGGATTTGTGCCGACAGGTGCAGATTCCGGTGTCGATCGACACTTACAAGGTCGAAGTGGCCCGAGCAGCTCTCGATCAAGGTGCAACGGTGGTGAATGACGTGTCTGGGCTTCTCTACGAACCAGCGCTCGCAGGCGTCGTGGAGAGCCATGCGGCGGCCCTTGTTCTGATGCACAATCGGGGAAGGTCCCGTGACATGTACCGAGACGCCACGTATGCCGACGTGGGATCGGAGGTTGCGGGCGAGTTGGGTGACCGTCTCAATGAGGCGGTCACAGCGGGAATGGATCGGAATCGGATTATCGTCGACCCGGGCCTCGGGTTCGCGAAGCGTGCTGATCATAGTTACGCGGCGCTCGCCGGTGTCGGCCGCCTGGCGTCATTAGATCGGCCGATTCTGATTGGCCCGTCGCGAAAGTCGTTCCTGGCCGGTGAAGGCGACCAGGGGGCGTCTATGCGTGATTGGGGTACGGCTGCGGCGGTGACTGCGGCGGTGCTTGAGGGGGCTCACATCGTGCGGGTGCATCAAGTAGCGGAGATGGTCGACGTTGTTCGGGTGGCGGATGGTATCCGAGCCCACCGTCACGACCCTCGGAAGGAGGTGCCTTGATGATCGAAACGCTTACCGAGGCACTCAAGCTCGACAGCGTCGGCCTCTGGGGACTACTCGACATCGCCATTGTGTCGCTGTTGATCTATGAACTATTGAAGCTCGTACGGCGCACGCGTGCATCCCAGATCTTCATCGGCGGCGGACTACTGATTGGCCTCTACTATGCGTCGCAGTTCACACCGTTGCAGACGCTGAACTGGTTGTTCCGGGACATGTTCGGCTATATCGTCTTTGCTGCGATCGTGTTGTTTCAGAGTGATATCCGGCGTGCACTCGCGCACTTCGGGCGGGCGCCATTTTTTAGGTATTTTAGCCGCGCGGAAGCTACCGACGAGACTATTGAGGAGGTCGTGGTCGCCCTACGCATGCTTGCCGAACAAGGGGTCGGAGCGATTGTGGCGATTGAACGAGAAATCGGGCTGCGCACGTATGTGGAGAGCGGAATACCCCTAGACGCGGCTGTCAGTTATGACTTACTTGTCAGCGTGTTTCAATCAGGGTCTTCGCTCCACGATGGGGCGGTGGTCATCCAGCAGGATCGTGTCGCGGCGGCAGCCTGTTTTTTGCCGCTGACGGTGAACCCGCGCGTAAGTAAGGATCTTGGCACCAGACACCGCGCAGCGATTGGCCTTAGTGAGGAGACTGATGCGGTTGCGCTCGTGCTCTCTGAGGAGACCGGGAAATTGTCGTTAGTACTCGACGGACAGCTTGAGCAGGATCTGAAACCCGAGCAACTCCGATACCGGCTAGAGGCGCTGATGCTGCGCCGCCCGTCAGAACCGTTTTTAGCGGATGGGAAGGAGTTTGAGGCGTGAGGTCACTGACGTTCACGCGTGGCCTCGCACTAAAGTTGTTTGCGGTCGCACTGGCGGTTGCTTTGCGATTTGTCGTCGCTGGCGATCCGACCGTCGAAAGGGGTCTCCGAGTTCCGTTGGAGTTCGAAAATTTGCCGGGTTCGGTCGAGATCATGGGGGGGCCGCCTGAGGCTGTGGAAGTGAGGGTTCGGGGGCCATCCGGTGTTTTGCGGCGGCTAGAGGCAGGCGACGTTGCCGCGATCATCGACCTGGGTTCCGGCCGGCTTGGAGACCGGCTTTTCGACATGATGGAGGGCGGCGTGCGAGCTCCGTTCGGCGTTGAGGTGGCCCAGGTTATCCCGTCGACCGTATCGCTCCGGCTGGAAGTAGAGCCCCCTCCCCGGTTGGTGCCAATTGTTCCCGTGACTGAAGGAGAGCCGGCCGCTGGATTCGTCGTTGGTGGAGTGACGGTCGAACCCGCCATGGTGGAGGTGGTTGGCCCGCTTAGTCAGTTTCTGGAGTCAACCGAGGTTATCACCGAGTCGATAGACCTCGCCGGAACGGCCGTGCCAGTCAATGAGACGGTTGCAGTCGGTGTGGCCGACTCGCGGTTGCGCCTCCTGGCTCCAGTGAAAGCTCGGGTCACGG
>DQEK01000120.1:25085-31935 GCA_003533545.1 Acidobacteriota bacterium
CTCCTGGTTCCAGTGAAAGCTCGGGTCACGGTCGATATTGTTCGCGAGCCGGTGCAGCGTACATTGGAAGATATCCCGGTTCGCGTTCGGAACGTTTCAGAGGGGTTGTCGGGGGCTGTGGCACCGGCGTTCGTTACCGTGACAGTCTTCGGCCCGCCCGAGGTCATGCGGGAGCTTGCCCCGGAGACGGTTGGCGCGTATGTTGACCTTGCGGGCCATGTAGCCGGCGTCTACAATCTAGCGGTAGAGGTCGATGCGCGGCGTCTATTCGACGTTACCGGGATCGACCCTTCCGTCGCGCAGGTCACCCTTCGGTGAACACCCCAACAGCTCAGTTCCCTACGTTGTTCGGCACGGACGGAATGCGGGGCACGCCCGGCGTGCCGCCGCTCGACGAACAGACGCTAGCCCGCCTCGGAGCGGCGATCGTCTCGTCGATAATGCAGTTATCTCGAGCGCCTCGGGTGCTCGTCGGTCGAGACACTCGTGAATCTGGACCTTGGATCGTCCAGCAACTGTTGAGGGGTCTCACGAATGGAGGGGCCGAGGTGACGGATGGCGGTCTGATGTCGACGCCGGCGGTTGCGTTTCTCACTAAGGAAGGTGGGTTCGACGCAGGCGTCGTGGTTTCCGCATCCCACAATCCCTTCCAAGACAACGGCATCAAGATCTTTACGCGGGATGGCCGGAAGGGGGATAGAGAGTTTGAAGTGCGGCTCACCGAGCTGACTGCCGGCGACACCCGAACGTTGCCGGTATCCGAGGTGGCGACGCTCGAGCCCCGTGGCTTACTTGAGCAGTATCTCGCGCACACTTGTCAGATTCTTGAAGGAGTGTGCTTGCCAGCAGACTTCAGGCTTGCGATCGATTGCGCCAACGGTGCTAACAGTGGGATCGCTCCGGTCGCGTTCCGACGGTTGGGGTTGGACCTTCATGTGATTCACGACAGTCCGGATGGTCGAAACATCAATTTGCATTGCGGTTCGACTCATCCAGAAGCATTGGCGCAGGTGGTGGTGGGTGAGCGATGCGACTTAGGCGCGGCGTTTGACGGCGACGGAGACCGTGTCGTCTTTGTTGATCACGACGGGGCGGTGGTCGACGGAGATGCCGTACTGCTCATTGCGGCGCGGTGGCTTGCCGCCTCTGGGCGTTTGGCCCACGACGCTGTGGTTGCCACGGTAATGAGCAACATGGGCCTCGAGCGGGCGCTGTGGGCAGATGGTATCAGTCTGTATCGGTGCCCCGTGGGGGACAGGTTTGTTGCGGCCGAGATGGAAAAGCGAGGATTGGCGCTGGGGGGTGAGCAATCGGGGCACGTCATTGTGGCCGACCATTTGCCGACCGGAGACGGGTTGGCTACGGCTCTGTTGATCGTGCGGGCGCTCGTCGAAAGCGGGCGGTCGTTACGTGACCTAGCCGTCGACCTGCGGCCGTCGCCCCAAGTGTTGCTCAATGTGCGTGTGAGTCGTCGGACTCCCCTCGGTGATCTGCCGGCGGTACGGGCACTCGTGGACGCTGCTGAGCAGAGACTCGCCGACGAGGGACGAGTGCTTGTACGATACTCGGGTACGGAGCCACTGTTGCGCATCATGTTGGAGGGACCAGATTCTGTGGTCATCCAGCAGATGGCTGATGGCATTGCAGCGCAGGTCCGAGCCGATCTCGGTGAACCCGGAGGCTGACTTAGGCTCCGTCTACAGACAACGAGACCGTGTCATGCGATTGGGTGTAAACATCGACCACGTGGCGACGATTCGGGAGGCGCGTCGCGCGCAGGAGCCGGAACCTGTGACTGCGGCGGCATTGGCCGAACTGGCGGGAGCGGATGGCATAACCGTGCATCTCCGCGGCGATCGGCGCCACATGCAGGAACGGGACCTGCGCATGCTGCGCGAGACCGTATCCACCCGTCTCAACGTCGAGATGGCCACCACAGATGAAATGGTAGCGATTGCCCGTGAGGTGAAGCCGAATCAGGTCACACTGGTTCCCGAGCAGCCTGGCGAGGTGACTACAACCGGTGGTCTCGACGTCGTCCGGAACCGGTCGGCTGTCGGAGCAACCGTGCGTCAGCTTCAAGCGGTCGGGATCACCGTCAGCCTGTTCATCGACGCTGATCCGGACCAGGTTAGGGAGACGTGCGCGACGGGCGCTACTGCGGCCGAGATTAATAGCGGCCCCTATGCCGAGTCGACGGGCTCCCGGTGCACCGCCGAGGTGATACGCATTCAGCAGGCGGCCAGCCTGGCCCGTGAGGAGGGACTGGAGGTGTTGGGAGGGCACGGACTGACTTACGCCAACGTCGGGCCGGTTGCTGCGATCCCTGAGATCGCCGAACTCAACATCGGACACAGCATTATTGCTAGGGCGGTGTTTGTCGGACTGGAACGCGCGGTCCGCGAGATGGTTGCCCTCGTCCGGTGACACCCCGCGAACAGAGAGCTATGATCGACGGAAAGTCTGGGTCCTCATGAACCGTACAGAGTCGTTTCCACTTGCGGTGTCGCTCATTGTCGCCACCGGGCTGATGGGGTGGGTTGTCTGGACTGAGCGCCCCGTCGCTCCGGTCGAGGTTGCCGAGGCGTCGTTACCGATGAACGAGGCGGTTTCGGCACCCGAACCTGAGATGGTTGCGGTGGATGAGATCCGCGTGGCCGAGTTGCGCGCCGCTGCCGAGCGTGCCCCGGAAGATGTTCAGGTGCGTATCGATCTCGGCAATCTTTATTTCGACGCCCGTCGGTTCGAAGAAGCGGTGCCCTGGTATGAGGCGGTTGTAGCTTTGGATCCTGAAGAGGTTGAGGTTAGCACCGACCTCGGAGTGGCGTATTACTACCTCGACGACACGGACCGTGCGCTCACTCAGTTTGCCCGTTCTCTTGAGGTTGATCCGACACATGCGAAGACGATTTTGAGCCTTGGCATCGTGCGGGCGTTCGGCGCCCAGGATCTCGACGGAGCCATTGAGGCCTGGGAAGAAGTGGTTCGGCTTGCCCCCGAGGGTCCGGAGGGGCTGGCTGCTGCCGATGCTCTTGAGCGTTTCCGCGCCGTGCACTAGTGTTCCTGGAGCCCACCGACAGTGTTTGGCTACCTCATCCGATTTCTCGTCGTCATGGTGCTGGTGCGGATGGCGTGGAAGTTTCTCACTGGCCTCGTTGGGGGCGTGACGACTCGTCCTCAGGTGCCACCGACTGAGGGGATTTCGCTGGTGCGGGATCCGGTGTGTGGCACGCACCTCGATCGGGCTAGGGCGGTGACTGTGCGGCGCAAAGGCGAGATGTATTATTTCTGCTCTGAGGACTGTCGCGCTGCGTTCGACCAGGGGTCGCGCGCCGCTTCCGGACGTGCATGATGCAGCTTGAAGAGCGACTTCGTGCCGACATTGTTGAAGTCGGCCGGCGTGTCCATGACCGTGGCTTCGTGGCGTCGAATGACGGGAATATCAGTGTCAGACTCGACGGTGACCGGCTACTGACGACGCCTACCGGGGTCTCCAAAGGTTTCATGACGCCGGACATGATGGTCACCACGGACCTGACCGGCCGAAAACTGACTGGTGATCGCGAACCCTCGTCCGAGATCCTGATGCACTTGGCGGTGTATGAGCACCGCCCGGAGGTGACGGCCGTCGTGCACGCGCATCCGCCTACAGCGACTGGTTTTGCCGTGGCCGGGATTCCGCTCGATCGTGCGGTGCTTGCGGAAGTCGTGACGACGCTTGGGAGCATTCCGATAGCGGATTACGGGACGCCATCCACAGCCGAGCTGGCTGATGCGGTAAGGCAACACATCAGGGCCCACGACGGGCTGTTGTTGGCGAACCACGGTGCGCTAACCGTGGCCCAGGGGCTGTTTCCCGCGTACTACAAGATGGAAACGGTTGAACATTTCGCCCGGATCAGTCTGGCAGCGAGACAGCTGGGCGGAGAGCGGTTGCTGTCACGTGAAGAAGTGAATCGGTTACAGGACCTTCGTGATCGGTATGGCATCGCCGCGCCGGCGCCGCTCTGTCCGACGGACCAGAGCGACAATGTCGGCGTCGACTGCCAAACACTTGATGCTCCTGCGCAGATGGGGTCGAAACTGGTCGAACCCGACCAGGCCGAGATTTCTAAGGCGGGTGAAGTGCCTGAGCCGAGAATTCAGGCACGACGTTTTGGGGAACTAGGTCCGAATGAGGAAGTTCGACTAACATACCGTGAGCTGGTAGCGCTGCTCGAAGATGCAGTCAAGCAGTTGCGGTAGCGGGGAGGCGATGGAATGGGCGAAGCGCTGGGGATGGTGGAGACCAAGGGACTCGTCGCGATGATCGAAGCGTCTGATGCCATGGTGAAGGCCGCCCAGGTCACCCTGGTCGGTTGGGAGAAGATTGGCGCCGGTCTTGTCACGACCATTGTGCGGGGTGACGTGGCGGCGGTAAAAGCAGCGACCGACGCGGGCGCCGCGGCCGCGCGACGGGTTGGCGAGCTCGTGTCCGTGCACGTCATTCCGCGTCCGCACTCCAATCTCGAAGACGCGCTTCCAATCGGCAAGAGCACCGCTAAGTGACGGTCATCGTTCAATCCAGGTAACCGGGTTGGCGGGTCGGGGCAGTTTCAGGACGCTTGGGTGAGCGGTTAGGCCGAATGACCTCGGCGTGTGACGGTCCAGGGGTGACTTTTTCTTTGAGCCACCGGCAAGGCCATCGATGATTCTCGGTAAGGTCGTAGGAACTGTTGTGGCCACTCGCAAGGACGAGCGGCTAGTGGGTAGCAAGTTGCTACTAGTCCAGCCGATTCTGCCTTCGGGTGAGGCGAGCGGTGGTCCGATTGTGGCTGTCGACACTGTCGATGCAGGTGCCGCTGAGACCGTGCTCGTTGTTAGCGGCAGTTCAGCCCGCATGGCGGCTGGGCAGAGCGACCGGCCGGTTGATGCTGCGATCGTAGGTATAGTCGATGCTGTGTCCATGAACGGTTCCGGGTAGGACCTCCTTCCGGTCACTGGTTTACATTCGATGCATCTGGCTCACGTGCTCGGCACCGTGGTGGCGACGATCAAGGACCCTGGGTTGGTCGGGCGTGCGCTGCTCCTCGTGCAGCCGTTGTCGCCAGACCGTGAGGCGGTAGGCAGGCCACTGGTTGCGGTTGATTCAGTCGGTGCTGGGATCGGCGAAGACGTATTTTTCGTGCGCGGCCGTGAAGCAGCGTTGCCGTTTCTCCCTGTGTCGGTGCCGACGGATGCCGCGATCACGGGGATCTGTGATCATTGGACGACAGGTGACAGGTCTCCGCTAGAGCGTCGTCGCGCCGCCGTTTCCACGGGTGCTCGAAAGGGAGGGCGCTGATGCGTCTGGCCCGTGTGGTGGGATCGGTGGTGTCGACCCGGAAGCACCGCGCGTTGGAGGGAGCTAAGTTGTTGTTGGCGCAGCCAGTTGACCAGCGAGGAGCTGACACCGGTGTGGTTCAACTCGCTGTTGACGCGGTGGGGGCTGGTTACGGGGAACTGGTGCTTGTGGTGCTTGAGGGGCGCGCAGCCGGGGCTGCGCTAGGGCAACCCGGTGCTCCGGTGGATTCGGCGATCGTCGGCATTGTCGATCCGAGGGACGGGCTAACCTCTGACGGCTAAAGGCTGTCTGACGCGAACGCTGCTGGATGGCCCCCGGTAATCCTCAGAACTTTTCCCGACCGAAGCGGGCTAATTGAGGCCGCACTGTCATGACGCCACCTCTGCCGTCTGTGCTCATCACGCGGCGGATGCCGTCGACTTCGCTTACCGAACTGCGGAAGGTGTGTCTGGTCGACCTGCATCCCGGTACCGATGATCTGCCGCCTGACGTGTTCCGCGCCAGATTAGCCGGAAAACAGGGGCTCATCTGCATGTTCAATGATCGGGTGGACTCCGCTGCGATCGATGCGGGCGACGCCCTGCGGGTCATCGCCACGGTGGCTGTTGGGTTCGACAATATCGACATCGAGGCGGCGAAATCACGAGGTATCGTCGTTACGAATACCCCAGACATCCTCACTGGTGCGACAGCCGAGTTCACGTGGGCACTGATCCTGTCTGTGACCCGTCGCATCAGCGAGGCCGATCGTGCAGTTCGGAGCGGTAGCTGGTCCGGCTGGACGTTCGATTTTATGTGCGGCCGGGAGCTTCGCGGGAAGCAGCTCGGTATCATCGGGGCGGGGCGAATTGGCCGCGCGGTAGCCGCAGTGGCGCCAGCGTTCGGTATGCATGCGGTGTTCGCTGCTCGGTCCGGGGAAGGGATCGAGGGCAACGTGCTCTCGCTCGACGAGCTCTTACTGACGTCGGACGTGGTTTCTCTGCATGTACCCTTGACGAGCAATACCAGACACCTCATCAACCGGCGCACCCTGGTTCGCATGAAGCGGTCGGCGTGCTTGATCAACACGTCACGGGGACCGGTGATCGACGAGGCCGCGCTGGCTTGGGCGCTTGAGGAGCGGCTCATTGCGGGAGCTGGGCTGGATGTGTATGAAGATGAGCCGCGTGTGCATCCGACGCTGCTGACTCGAGAGGAGGTCTGCCTGACGCCCCACATTGGAAGTGCCACGCGAGAGACCCGGACCGAGATGGCGACGTTGGCCGTTCGCAACGTGATCGAGGTGTTGGGTGGCCGACCACCGGTGACGCCGATTTGTTGAATTCCGTGGGTTGAGTGAACTGTGGTGATGACGCGAACTGCGACTGTGCCGGGCGGTACCGGGTTCAGCACCATGTCCACTGGACGGCACGTGGCGCGGGTGATGCAGCGTTTGCGGACCGTGATGGGAGCGATGGATGATCCGGCCGTCGAAAAGATTGCCGAAGAAGAGCAAGCAGACCCGTTCAAGGTACTCATTGCCACCAT
>DQEK01000348.1 GCA_003533545.1 Acidobacteriota bacterium
CGGGGGCGGTCCCAGTGGGAATCGTTACTACCTTACGGTGTATCCGCTGTTCTTGTTTCTGACGCCGTCTCTTGCGGGCTTGGCCCCAACTATTGCGTCGTGGCTGGGAGGCTGGCTGTTCATTGGGCAGATCCTCTCGAACCCCTTCGTCTCGGCAAAAGAACCATACCTCGCTCCAGAGCGGGGACTACTCCGTCTACTACCGGTCGAGCTGACGATGGTGCGGGACTTGCCGATCGCGCTCGATCAGCCCAGGGCCCGCGTGTTTCATGGCGAGAACCCGAGAATGCAGCTGTACTTTCTCGACCGTAACGCCTCATTGCCTGAGCCGCCGGGCATCTGGATCTATGGCAACCGTCGGGCCGACATCATTGTGCGTAATCCGGTTGCGCTCGACACGATTACGGTCAGAGCGCAGTCGCCGATCGCGACTGACCTGTCGATTGAGATCGGAGGCGACGGAGGACGTATCTCTCTTGAGCCCGGGGTGTCCGGGTCGGTCACGATTCAGCCACGAGGTGTCTATGCAAGGAGCAGTTGGGCGTATCTCATGCGTGTGAGTGCAACCAACGGCTTCGTGCCTAGGTTGGTCGAGACCGGGTCGGAGGACGGTCGTTACTTGAGTGCGGCGATCACCCTCACCGCCACCACCACGCCATCACCGTGAGGGGAGCGACACAGTGCTGGTGTCTGAGTGACTTGTTGAAGGCCCGCGGCGATTGGGTAAAGGTGTTGTGGTGTATGAAACACCTAGTCCCTTCGCAGGAGATGATCGCCATGACGCGAAAAAGGTGAACTCGTGGCTCGTGTAGCAGTCGTCACATCGGACCCCCCGTTCGCCGCCGGTGGGCACCTTGTTATTGCAGAGGGACTGGTGTCCGCGCTGCGATCGGCCGGGCACGACGCGTCGGTGATCCGGACACCACAGAACCGGTTTGGGCGCCAGGGGACAGCCTATCTTGCGACGTGGATGACCGACGTCGGGGTTGCTGACGACGGGAAGCCGATCGATCACGTTGTCAGTTTTCGGTTTCCGAGTTATGCGGTACGGCATCCCTCGCATGTGTGCTGGCTCAATCATCGGATGCGTGAGTACTACGATCAGTGGTCACGCTTCGTCGAGCCACTCTCGCCGCGTGCTCGGTTCAAGGAAGGCCTGCGAAGGCGTCTAATCCACGCGGCCGATACATATTTGCTGACCCGAAACGTCAGAAAGGTCTTCGCGCAATCGCGCACCATTCAAAGGCGACTTGAACGCTGGGGACGAATTCCTTCCGAAGTGCTGTATCCGCCCCCGCCGCCTCGAGCCTATCGGTGTGAGGGTTACGGCGATTATCTGTTCGTTGCCTGCCGGCTGTCTCCGCTCAAGCGGGTTCGCCTTGTGCTTGAGGCATTGGCCCAGCCAGTCGCCCGTGGAATCAAGTGCGTTATTGTGGGAGATGGGAACGAGCGGAGCGCGTTGCAGGCCGCGGCGGAGCAACTCGGGCTCGTTGACCGTGTGCGTCTGGTAGGTAGCGTCGACGAGCATAGGTTGGTCGAGTATTTCGGCGCCTGTCGAGCCGTCTGCTATCCGCCCATGGCCGAAGACTATGGCTTGGTGACACTCGAGGCGTTCGCCTCGGGCAAGGCGGTCGTTACCTGCAGTGATAGCGGCGGACCGGCCGAACTGGTGGGCTCCGGTGTGCACGGGTTCGTAGTGGAGCCCGATCCAGCTTCGCTGGCGAATGCGTTCCGGCAGCTGATGGATGACCCAGCCCTCGCGGAGCGACTCGGGGAGACGGCGCTGCGGCGGGCGTCGGAATTCACTTGGGAGCGGACTCTGCCGCGCTTGCTCGGGACAGAGGCATAGCGACGAGATGCTGAGTGATTCGGTAGACTGACACGATGGCATACGACAGCGTGCTCGAGAAAAAATTGGCGCGGAAGACAACGCGGGCGATTGTCGACTTTGACCTTATCGAGGACGGCGACCGGGTCATGGTCGGGTTGTCGGGTGGCAAGGACAGTTGGGCGTTGATGCAGATACTCGACGGCTTACGTCGCCGGGCGCCCATTGAATTCAGTTTAATTGCGGTCAACGTTGACTCAGGGTATCGAGAGTACAAGCACGACACCATCGCTAGGACGTGCGAGGCGCGTGGGTGGGAGTATCGGATTGAGCACACGTCGATCGGCGCGATCATCGATGACAAGCTGGACGAGCGGTCGACCCCATGTTCGCTGTGTGCCAGACTCAGACGCGGGGTCCTCTATCGAATCGCCGGCGAAGTCGGGGCGACGAAGATAGCGTTGGGACATCATGCCGACGATTTCATCGAGACCCTGTTGCTTAACCTGTTCTTTTCGGGTTCATTGAAAGCGATGCCGGCCCGGTTGGTGTCAGACGATGGGAGGCATGTCGTCATCAGACCCCTCGTCTATATCAGCGAGGAAGAAGCTCGGGACTATACCCAGGAGACGGAACTTCCGGTAATCGGATGTTGTTGCCCGGTGTGTGGCGATCTGAGTCTCCAGAGGCAGCGC
>DQEK01000296.1 GCA_003533545.1 Acidobacteriota bacterium
GCGCTCACGCAAGACGTCCCGTAACGGCCGACGGATGGGGATGCCCGTTTCGTTTGATGTCAGTGAGACGGTGGTTTCCGCATACCGCGCTGGCAGGTCGTCGTAGAGTGCGAGGTCTGTTTCCAGCCCACTGTAGGGCTCGTGCGGCGACCCGAACCAGACGACTGCCAAAAACGGCGTGTCTCGCTGTCTAGACCGTTCAATGAAGCGAATGGCCTCGTCGATGAGGATGGCCGAACTCTCGCCTTGGAAGCTCGTGGGCGGCCCGCCATTTCGAGACAAGCTCGGATTCAGTTCAAAGAAGTTGTCGTGTGACACCCACTCGTCGAATCCCATCGCGCCGGGGTTGGTCGGGGAGGCCGCTTTCACTGGACCCACGTGCCACTTGCCGAAATGGCCGGTGGCGTACCCGGCCTCGCGCAGCACATGGGCGACGGTGATTTCCTCAGGGCGTATGGACCAGTTGGGCGCGAAGGTGCCGTAACGATTCGGATGACGCCCCGTTAACACGCTCCCCCGCGTGGGTGAACAGGAGGGATGCGCTGCGTAAAAACGGTCGAAGCGCAGCCCGGTACTGGCCATCTGATCGAGCACCGGGGTCCGCAAGTAGACGTGTCCGTTGTAGCCCGTTTCTTCCCAACCATGGTCGTCTCCCATGAGCAGGATAACGTTTGGGCGGTCGACCGCCGGTGTCGACGACGCCAGCACAGGCAACGTGGCCAGGCACGATATCAGGAGGAGACTCCGAGCGGAACGTTTCGTGTTCATGGCGCCGCCTAGGGCTTGATACGGCATTAGACCACGGAACGCGCGGTGAGCAGGTCGTCAGCCGCATCGTTGAACTACCTGAAAACTGCGGTAGGCTGGACGCCTCGCTTTGAGCCGACGTCAAGGGTGGTGTCGGGAATAGACCAGTCTGGAGGCAGCCGATGCGAAGAGGAGCTGGTATTTCACAGTTTGGTCTAGGCGCCCTCGTCTTCGCGGTATGGGTGACCGGTCAGTCGGACGCCCGCGGCCAGGTTCCCGGTGCGTTTGTTCCTGTTACCGACGCGATGCTACAGGCGCCCGCACCCGATGATTGGCTGATGTGGCGTCGAACGCTAGATGGTTGGGGCCACAGCCCCCTCGCTCAGATCGACCGTAGAAACGTCAGTGACCTACGTCTGGTCTGGTCTCGAGCCCTCAGTGCGGGGGGGCGGCAGCAGGGTACCCCCTTGGTCTACGACGGCGTCATGTATATGCCGAACCCGAATGATGTAATTCAGGCGATCGATGCCGAGACCGGCGACCTTCTTTGGGAGTATCGCCGGTCGCTTCCGAGCGACGTGTGCGAATTTCTTATACCCGGGGTGTGTACGACGAATCGGAATCTAGCGATTTACGACAATTTGATCATCGATACCAGCGTCGACGAGTACGTATTTGCGCTGGATGCGAAGACGGGTGATTTGGTCTGGGAAACCGAAATTCTTGACTACCGGGTGCATCCCGCGAATCAGAGCACGGGGCCGATCATCGCGGACGGTAAGGTGATTTCTGGTCGCAGCTGTATGCCTAGTGCTGGACCGGACGCCTGTGTCATTACCGCGCACGATGCGAAAACTGGCGAAGAACTCTGGCGGCGCCGAACGATCCCCGCACCCGGGGAGCCAGGTGACGAGACGTGGGGCGGAGTGCCCGATGAAGAGCGCCGACACGTCGGGACGTGGATGGCGCCGAGCTACGACCCGGAGCTGAACCTCCTCTACATTGGCACGTCGGTGACGTCACCGGCACCGAAGTTCATGCTGGGTGGTGCTGGGAACAAGCACCTCTATCACAACTCGACGCTTGCGCTGGACGCTGACACTGGTGAGATCGTGTGGTACTACCAACACCTGAACGATCACTGGGACCTCGATCATCCGTTTGAACGTCTACTGGTCGATACGGTCGTCCAGCCGAATCCGGCTGTGGTGAGCTGGATCAATCCGCGACTGCGACCAGGTGAGGAGCGTCGCGTGATGACCGGAATTCCTGGAAAGACGGGCGTCGTGTACACCCTCGATCGCGTGACGGGTGAGTTCTTGTGGGCGACGCCCACAGTGGCGCAGAACGTGATCAGTCACATTGATGGGGCGACGGGCGTTGTGTCTGAGAACGCGGAAGTCGTTTTTGGCGGTTTCGGACAGGAAGTCCTTACGTGCCCGACCGCTATGGGCGGCAAGGATTGGGAAGCAGGAGCCTACAGCCCACGGACAAACGCGATGTATATGCCGTTGCGGAACGCTTGTGCTCGGATGGCGGCGCTGGACGATGGCCGGAGGTCGCTGTACAGCCTCAGCATGCGGAACGAATTGGCGCCCGGCACGGATCAACTCGGCGCCGTGTGGGCTATTTCTGCCGAGACCGGCGAGACACTCTGGACCTACGAGCAGCGCACCGCCACGATGTCGCTTGTGAGCACGGGTGGAGGACTTGTCTTCGTTGGTGACGTGAATGGTCGGTTCCGCGCGCTCGACGATGAGACCGGCGATGTGCTTTGGGAGATCAATCTCGGGTCGCCCGTGAGCGGATTCCCCGTGACCTACGCGGTCGACGGGCGACAGTACGTGGTGGCTGGTACCGGCACGGGAGGCAATGCCTCGCGCTGGAGCGCGATGACCCCTGAGATCCAACCAAGTGGCGGTAACAACATTTTTGTGTTCGCGTTACCGGAGTGATACGTGGGAGTGGAGGTGCCCCTAGGGGCACCCGCCGGCCGGAGACGTGTCCGGACGCCCCGCTTTCAGTGGCGGTCCTTCCCACCAGGAACTTGGCTTGATAATCGACTGCGACCTGAGGGCGCGGTCTCGCAGTCCGTTCTGTTCACCGGTAG
>DQEK01000371.1 GCA_003533545.1 Acidobacteriota bacterium
AAGGCTCTCACTTTGGTCAATCGTGCCCTCGATGTGGAGCGCACCCAAGCTGGAGTTGAGCTACAGCAGCGAGTACTTCTGGCTATCGAGGACAGTGAAAAAGGACACGAAAGAGCGGCTTCTGTTGGCCGGAGCCTACGTGCCGGAAGAGAGAATCTGGAAAGTGGAGCACTCAAGGCGGCGATTAGAGCTGCGAATGAGGTGCTGGCCTATGATCCGAAACATCCGGAGGCCGTCGAACTCAAGCAACGAGCCCTCAAGGCAGGAGAAGGGCAGCGGTCTGTCGAAGTTGAGACGACCGTACTGCAGACGGACCGGACGTCGGATGAGGTTGAGACGACCGTTCTGCAAACGGGCCGGACTTCGACCCGCTGGCTGTCGCTCGCCGCAGCCATTGTTTTTGCGTCGCTTTCTGTCGGCGCTCTCGTGTGGCTCGCCCTGCCAAATGCTGAAGATGTGGCGGTAGCAGAAGCGTTGGCGCTGTACGACGCGGGCGAAAGGGCCGCAGCTTTCGCCAGGCTAGAGGCATTTGACCCTCCGCGCCCTGTGGTTACCGAGGAGCTGGCCGAACTGAGAGCTCGGTGGACGTTTCAGGCCGAAGAGCTGGCCATGGAAGCGAAGGCACGCGCCGATGATGGAGATGTCGACGGGGCCGTTGCGATGTTGAGCGACTTTTCCCCTCCCCACGACAGCATCACCGCGGTGCTTGAAGAGCTTAGGGTGCAGGATTCAGAAGATACCCAGTCGGCGATCGAAACAGCGCGAGTTTTTTTCGATAACGGCGAGCGGCAGGAGGCCTTCGACGTGCTGCAGAACGTCAGCCCGGCGACGCCTGAAGTTCAAGAAGCCCTGGCGCTTCTAACGGTGAGGTGGGAGCAACAAGCTGAGGCATTAGCACTGAGTGCACGGACGAGAGCGGAAAACGGCGATCTGGACGGTGCGATTACTGGACTTGAGGGTTTCGCACCATCCCATGAAGCAGTAAGGGTGGCCCTCGCGGAGTTTCGCGGCAGGCTGGGCAATCGCGAAGCCGCGAGACGAACGGCGGAGCGAGCTGGTCAATTATTCGAAGAAGGTGAGCGTTTCGATGCGTTCAGGATTCTCGATGAGTTTTCTCCTTCGCATGAAATTGTTGACGCGGAAGCCCAACGTTTGCGCCAAGAGTTGGACCGGCTAGCCCAGGTCGAAGTGAACGAGGCACGCCGGCTAGCTGCCGACAGCCGATTAGGAGAAGCTGTCGACCGGCTCGGTGCGTTTACAGCGCCGAACGCCCTGGTTACGGCAGCGTTGAATGAGCTCCGCAGTGAACTGGATGTGCGTAACGCCGCTCAAATCACTGTGGACGACGCGCGGCGGATCGCGTCCAGCGGAGAATGGTCACGGGCCTTTATTCTTCTCCAGAACTTCACCCCGGCGGCTTTGGTTGCCGACGCTCTGGAAGGCCTGAGGGCTGAGTGGGACCGGGACGGTCAAGTAGTGGCCCAACAGGCGCAAAGTTTGGCGGACGAGGGTGATCTAGCAGGAGCACTGAGAGAGCTTGCGCAGTTCCAAGGGGACCACCCCGCGGTTGAGGCGGTTGAGGCGCAAGTTGTCGCCTTGGTGAATGCGCCTCCGCCGTCGGAACCGGGGACGACCGCCCCGCTGGAACGAGGGACGACCGACCCGCCAGTCAATGTAGAGGCGAGGTTACTGGCGCTGTCCAATCAAGCCGAAGACATCGTGGCTCGCTTCATTGAACTGTATGAAGACTTGGACGCGGAGGGCATGACTAGCGTCTGGACAACGGCGAGCACGGAGGATCTCGCTCCTCTGGCGGACACGTTTAAAAGTTTTCGCTCAGCGAGCGTAGAACACCAGGATTGCGATCCCGAGTTAAGGAACGAGACGCGGGCGGTGGTCTACTGCTCGGTAGCGGTAGAGTACCAACCCATAGCCGGAGCGAGGCTTCAAATGCCCGCTGTGGGTTGGCAGTTCGAACTGGAGTGGACCGACGACGAACGGTGGCAAATGGTGAACTGGAGCCGATGAAGCGATCCCAGGAAATGGCGGTTGTCGAACTCAGAGTTTCAGAGCGTCCAGTTGAAGCCGACTAGAGGAGTCAACGTATCCCGGAGGCCTGTATCGGCCTGAGCCATCCGGAGGCCGAACGAGAGTAGCCTGTTTCCCCCGAGGTTCCACTTCACCCCAGGCACCAGAATGAACTTGCGCAAGTGGCCCGAGGTGACCTGGAGCAAGTCGACTCCGTCAACGCCAAGCTCAGGGGAGAGTTCTGTGTCGAATGAGACGGTGTCAAGGCGGCCCGAATCGCGTACAAGACGTCCCATCGCTTCCACAGTGAAAGTTATTGTAGGATGGACCTCAACCTCGACGGCCCCACCGTACTGCACCTGATCTGCTAGGCCCCACACCTCGTCGAAGGGACCTGGTTGGTTGTTTGAGAGTGTGACGCTTTCGCTCCAAAACTCATAGCCCCCATTCGCGTGTACTGCGAGTCTTCCTAGCTCGGCCGACGCGGCAAGCCCGACCATCGTTCGCCACGCACCGATGCCCCGTAAGTCATCTTCGTTGCCGGTGGGCATCCGCAACGTTACCAGCGCGGCCAAGCCGCTCCGTTCGTCCCTGTTCCTCCAGAACCGATATTTCCCCACGACCGCAATGTCACCCAAACCGGTTGAAAAACCGTCTGACAGCAGGACCGCGGTCCCGACCCCAGGCTCTTCCTGCACCATCCGCGCGTTCACGCCCACGCGAACAATCGGCACTGCTACCGCTACATCGAAACTATCAGTGACGCCTACACTACCGAACAACGCCGCGGTCATCGATCGCAATCGCATACTGAGCGTCGAGGAGGAGATGACCGGCTGCGGCCCTCTGAACGTCGCGACTCGGAGGTTATCGAGCGGGTAACCGGAGAGGGTGTCGTAGGTTGCGTTGAAAACGTTCAACCCAAAGCTGGTTGTTCCGCGGCCCGTGGTCAGTGCCCGCTCCACGAACTGAGGCCCGAAGGTGCTCGACCGGCGCAATGGCGCGCCTACCCCTTCATCGTAGGAGTACACAAAGCCTCCCGACGGAGAACCGAGCGGCGCCGTTGCCACCTCGAGCCCAGTCAGAACAGAAATTACGTCGCCAATCCCAGGATTGCCTGAGGGCACGGTGACCTCGCGCAGCACCCCGGTGAGTGAATCAGCCGAAATCGGGCCGAACACAGTGGTCTGCTGGGCGTCGGCCGGCAAGGAATCACCGAGTAGGACCACAAGGGAGATGATGCAGTGGAACACGAGGCGACATCTCAGCATGCTGAATTCCTGTAGCAGACAATTGGGCCTACGCACACTGTTTCCCATCCCCCGACTAAGTCGTGTCATTGTCCGACCAGTTCAAAATAGGGGGAGCAGCTGAGATTCGAATCCATCGTCACTTGGGTGACCAACTCTCTCCCGCTAGCGGTCCCACAATCTCCCCAACCGTTGAATCTTGACCCGGCGGCCGGGTCCGCTGTCAACGTCACCACGGTTCCGATCGCATAGGCATGGTTGCAGTTGTTGGGGCAATCGATTCCGTCTGGATTCGATTTGACGATGCCCAATCCGTTTCCAGGCAGCTGAATGTCTAAGATGGCCTGCGACACGTCAAATGTCGCCTTGCAGGTTCTTGCAGTGTCCATCGTTACACTCGTCGTCTTCTCATCTCCGTCGCAGTCCCCACTCCAGCCCACAAAGGCAGACCCACTGGTCGGGTCCGCTGTCAACGTCACCACGGTTCCGATCGCATAGGCATGGTTGCAGTTGTCGGGGCAATTGATACCGTCTGGATTCGATTTGACGGTGCCCGATCCGTTTCCAGTCAGCGGAATGTCTAAGATGGCCTGCGACACGTCAAATGTCGCCTTGCAGGTTCTTGCGGTGTCCATCGTTACACTCGTCGTC
>DQEK01000417.1:0-136 GCA_003533545.1 Acidobacteriota bacterium
TCACGGTGGACGAGAGAACAACATCGAGGAGTTCGCTCTAATTAACCGCTATCACGTCAGCCTGTTACCGTATTTCCTCGAAAAGCTCCGCGGTCTCGAAGAGGGTGAGGCCACGCTGCTCGACAAGACGATGGTC
>DQEK01000417.1:445-4277 GCA_003533545.1 Acidobacteriota bacterium
GCTGCTCGACAAGACGATGGTCATCTACGGCTCACCGATGGGCGATCCCAATGTGCATAATCACAAGCGGTGCCCGTTAATTGTAGTTGGAGGAGCGAACGGTCAACTGGCCGGCAACCTCCATCTGCGCGCCGAAAGCGGCACACCTATGGCAAATGTCATGCTAACACTGCTGCAGAAGCTCGGATTCAAGGAAAAGAAGCAGTTCGGCGATAGTACTGGCGCGTTCTCACTCTCAGCCTGACCGCTTATGGAAACGTGGATGCGAAGGATTCACCTAGTTACTGTCATCGGGATCGCCAGTATCGCGGCGATCACATGGGCAGTTGCACCAGACTCGCCCGTTGCCAACGCCGCCATGGTCCGGGACGTCGAGACTGTGCGGTCTCTGATCGCCGCGGGCGCTGACGTCGATGCCGCGCAGGGCGATGGCCTGACGGCCCTGCACTGGGCTGCGAAAAACGGCGACGTCGAGACCACGGCGGTGTTGATCGCCGCGGGCGCCGACCTTGCAGCAATCACCCGGATCGACTCACACACACCGCTCCACATCGCCAGTAGTGCCGGAAACGGGGCTGTGGTTGCAACTCTACTTGCCGCAGGTTCCGACCCAAACGCCATGACGACGACCGGTGTCACCCCGCTCCACTTATCCGCCGCGTCAGGTGACATCGAGGCAGTACGTGCACTTCTTGGCTACCAAGTCGACAGAAACGTGCGTGAGCCGGTGTGGGAACAGACTCCGTTGATGTTTGCGTCGGCCAGTAACCGTCTGGCCGTCATTGAAGCACTACTCGAAGCGGGCGCCGATACACGAATGACCGGGAAGGTAGTCGACGTAACAGCACGCGATAAGGTTGACCGAGAGGACGCCCGCGCTCGCCGTGAACGCATCAGTGAGCTCCGGGATCAACTAATGGGAATCGAACGCCCGGTGCCGGCCGCGGTGCCACCCGAACCGGCGCCTGAACCATCTCCCACTCCTACCACCACTTCAGCACAGCTCTCTGAACAGTTCGAGCCCTCAGCAAGTGAGGTGGACCTACAGGAAGAACCAGAACCACTTGGCTATGCTGATCTCGTCGGGGCGCACGGCGGACTGACTGCACTCCTTCTCGCAGCCCGGGAAGGCCATATTGAAGCGGTGCAGACACTACTTGCTGGCGGTGCTGACATCAATGGACCGAGTGCTTCTGACCGAACTAGTCCAATGCTGATGGCAACGATCAACGGGCACTTTGACTTGGCGATGTATCTCCTCGCCCGGGGAGCAGACCCGACCTTGGCGAGCGACGCAGGTGCCACGCCCCTCTATGCTGCCCTCAACATGCATTGGGCACCTAAGTCGCGGCACCCGCAGCCCACCGACTATATGCAGCAGGAGACTTCCTATTTAACGTTAATGGAGGCAACGCTGAACGCTGGAGCAGATGTGAACGTTCGATTGACAAAGTCGCTCTGGTACACGACCTACAACCGGGACCTGTTGAGCGTTGACCGGACTGGCGCGACACCGTTTTGGCGAGCGGTTTACGCACTTGATTTACGCGCAATGCGGATGCTCCTGCAGTATGGCGCTGACCCGACCCTGCCTACGCTCAAGGTACCTGGACGTAGGCGGCGAGGTGACGACACGGACCATTCGGGTCTTCCACCGGTCCCGCTCGGTGGGCCCGCAGTCTATCCAATCCATGCAGCGTCCGGTGTCGGCTACGGGGCGGGCTTTGCTGCCAACTCCCACCGGCACGTGCCCGATGGCTGGATACCCACCGTGAAGTTTCTGGTAGAAGAATTGGACGCTGACGTCAACGCCCGGGACCATCAAGGGTATACACCTGTGCACCACGCCGCGTCGCGAGGTGACAACGAACTCATTGAGTATTTCGTTTCGAAGGGAGCTGACGTCACCGGCGTGAGCCGCCGTGGTCACACGACCGCCGACCTGGCGAACGGACCGGTCCAACGAACACAACCGTTCCCTCACACCATCGAACTCCTGGTTAATCTTGGTGCAACGAATAACAACCGTTGCGTCAGTTGCTAACTTCCATCCCTAGCAACAACATACCGAAACAGTCGCGTGAAGGAGGCTGCAATATGGCGGAGCGGTTCTCTGCTGGGTTAGTCAGTCTCAAGAAGCGCAAACTCCGGACGTGTGTCTCGGTAACTTTCTGGCCAGCGCCAAGTGTTCGAAACGAAGTTCTCTGCACACGCAAGGCGGAGACTAACACCAATTCACTCAGGCCGGAGCCGCTGCCAGGCAAGTCCAGGGCGGTCCACACGAAATTGCACCAGACGCCGGTGCTCAACCTCGGTGACGTAGGCCGTTCGACCATCCATACCACCCAGGCAAATATTACTGGGTCGCGCACCAAGCACATTGACCTCTTGGAGAATCCGACCACTGGGTGACACCTTTAAGACCGTGCCAGCACCGTAACGCGTGACATAGAGATTGCCATCAACGTCGCTCCGCAGTCCATCGAGGCCATGATCAGCAAACCGCATAAAGACCCGCTTACCAAAGACCGTTCCGTCAACGCCAATGTCAAACGCCCAGATCACACGCTCGTCACTCTCACCCACATAAAGCGTTCGCCCATCCGGACTCACTTCAATTCCATTCGTCGTCCCCATGTCGCCAAACAGGCGGGTCGCGTTTCCATCAAGTCCTATACGCCAAATCTGACCGCTGCCTTCAGCCCAGTTCGGATCGCTCGCATAAAGCACGCCACTAGGCGCCATTGCGAGGTCATTCGGCTGATTCATATTATCGTCATGCGAGTAGATCGTGATCGCGCGACTTCTCAGTTGCACCTCGAACACATTGTGCCCCACATAGTCCGCCACATACATTTCTCGCTGTGAGCCAAACCGAATGCCATTCCCGACACTACCCTGTGGTAACTCCACATAGATCTCACCTGATCCGTCCGGTCGAATCCTGCCGATGGTTCCTTGTCGCTCGTAATTGACGGCATAGACATTACCGTCCACATCACAGGCAGGACCTTCAATCCCACTGGTAAACACCCCAACTTGTGTCAGGGGCGTCGCAATGAACAATGGCGATGGAGCCACTGCTTGTCCACTCACCACGCCAACCATAACGACTAGGAGAACGGTGATGCATCCCACGGTACTGCTGAACCTTTGTCGACACCTCATTCGTGCTCATTATGTACCAAGAGACCATCTTACGTGCCGAAGGACGGAAGCGAGGTAAACTTATGTAACACTAGAGCCAACATCAGAAAGCGAGATGGAACACAACTCGCACACTGGAAAAAACTTCTTTCGCCTGAAATCAATGACGTCTAGTCACTCGATGGTAACTCTTGACCGCAGGGGAAATCGGCCCGCTAGCAAGGTCTTATTGAGCAGCCTGTTGTTGAGCCTGTTCCTGGGCCTCAGCGCAAGTGCCGAACAAGAGATCCGTCTTGACCTCGAAGAAAATGGAGGCCTTTTCCTGCCTGAGGGTTTTGAAGCTGAAGCTCTAGTCAACCGGCTTGACGGCCAAGTCAGGCATATCGCCGTGAACGACAGTGGTGATGTGTATGTCAAGCTTCGCGAAGCACATAAAGACTATGGCAATGCGGTCTTGCGCGATACGGATGGAGATGGCCGCAGTGACGACATCAAATATTTTGGGAAATATCCGATCTATGGCCGCTACGGGACAGCTATGCGGATTCATAAAGGCTATTTGTATTTCAGTTCGCAGAAGACAGTCTATCGCCAAAAATTACGCCCTGGCGAGATGGTGCCGGAAAGCGAACTGGAGGAAATCGTCATCGATCCCAATGAGCCACCTGCACGCGAACATGTGGGA
>DQEK01000018.1 GCA_003533545.1 Acidobacteriota bacterium
AGAGGTTCTCAGCCTCCAGACACAGAGCGACCTTCTGTTCTAAGCATTTCTGGCGCTCAGACTCCTCCTTTGCCAGACGCTCCTCAACACGAGGCCGGACCGCGTCGTGGGCGACCTTGAAGCGCTGAAATACCTCCTCGCCTTCACCGCGTTGCACTTCACTTGCTTGGCGCCAGGCCTCCATCACCTGCTGGTAGCCCTTGGCCAAGACGGCATCATCGGTGACCGAGGCTAGTGCCTCGAGACGTCTACAGAGGGACTCTTGGACCCCCAAATTCGCCCACTGTTTCCATTCGGTCAAACCTCTGAGTTCCCGCACTCGCCCAACCAACCCGCTCTGTGCCTCGCGTAAACGAGTCACCAAGGCGTCACGGTCTTGTCGGGTCGGAACCCGACCGGGATGCCGCAGGAGCGATTGAGTCGTACGCAAGTACCGTTCCGCATCCTTCAATTCAAGCTTCTCGTCCCCAACCGCGCGTGCCAGCTCCTCGCATCGCCGTTGCTGCTTGGCGAGGGTTGCTTCCTCCCGTCGCTTTCGCTCATTCCGGGCAGCGGTCAAACGCTCCAGTCGCTTAGCATCCGCGGCCTCGACACGGGTTGTCAGGTCACCGATCTGATCTGGCTCGCAAGACCGCGCTAGTTCGAGCCACTCAGTATGCGGGCCCGTCCAACGTCGCTCTAACTCGTCGACCGGACCCTCGGCGCCGGCTTCTTCAAGAACCTCCACGAGTTCGGTAAGACGTGTCCGGCGCTCAGCGTGCGACTGCCGACGATGAACAGCCCCCTCAGCGCGTGCCAGCAACTCAGAGAAGCGTCGCTCGAGCCGTAGGCCTTCGTCGTCGTCCCGCGCTGAGTCATCAAGACGCCCTTGGCGGTCAGCCCCGTCAACCCCCTCCGGGATTGGCGGCAACGCGTCCCAGTCAGTTCGCAGCCTCACCACTTCGTCGACCAGGCCACCGGCAGGGACAGTTGCCTCGTCTGAAACACTGGCTGCGAGTTGCTCGCACAACGCCTCTCTAGCCAACAGCGCTTCGGCTCTCAATCGACGCAACCGGTCGGCCGCGGTCTCCTCACGGTCGATTCGAAGCAGGTGGTCTTGGATTTGTGCGGTGGCATTTATCCACCTCGCAACCAGTTCCTCCCTCGACGGAGCGCCGAGCAGATCACCGTCCAACGCGTCAAGCGCTGTCCACTGGCGTTGGGCGGCCGCGAGCCGCTGATTGACGAGATCCCGGTCGCCAACGTCGGTCAACGTCTCGAGGGTCTCGCACAACTGCTCTCGTTGTCGCTGCGGGTCGCTAGCCAGTGGCGTCGGCGGCTCGGCGTCAAGCGCGTCCAGCACCGCCCTCCCACGTCTGGTCACGGCTTTTGTACGGGCCTGCACCGCGATCATCTTCAGCAATGCGCGGTCGTCGGGATCACCGAGAGACAACCGCTCGAACGCACCCAGCGCAACATTCTTGTGGTCACTCTTAATCGCCACCGCCACCAATTCGTCACGGTCAGTGACTCGTGCCAGGGCCGCCAGCCGCACGGCCGGGTGCACCGCCCGCCGGGATACCGACGCGAGTGTCTTCTGCGCGTCGACACGCACGAGCGCCAATTGGCTGATCTCTTCAAACTTGGCGTTGCGCGCCACGTCGCTCAGATCCCCCAACTCGGAAAGGCCCGCAAGGGCCACCCGAGCCTCCTCAGGGTTGTCAGCACCGACCGCCATGTCGCGTAACAGCACAGACGCCTCGGTCCGGACTCCCGCATCTCGGTCGGCCTGGACCACTCGGGTAAGCGCCACCGGATTAGATAGCCGTAGCACCGCGGCAGTTCGGACCCCGGGGTCCGTATCCTCCATAGCGATCGCTAAAAAGAGTTCCTGAGCCTCATCCTCGAGACCGTCTACCGCGGAGACCCGCACGGACGGGTCATCGTTCTGCCACTCGGGCTGACCGCGAAATCGATCGAGCAAATTCATCTGGTAGGTACGATACCCCAGTTACTGCTGTCAGCGCGCTGCTGGACAGCGCTACTGTGACTTATGCATAATCGCCCCCCCGGGGCTGCGGCCGAACCACCGCACGTGGATTTGGTGTCCGAAATGTCTCCGAGCGTTGATGAGTGTTTGGCTCTGCGCTTGATTGAACCCGGGGTGCGAGCTTTAAATGAGCGACGGCAGTTGCTCACGGGAAGGGGGGTTTGCCATGTCGGTCAGAAAATTGATTCTCCTCGTTGCCTGTTGCATAGCCGTTATAGCGACGGTGACTGTCCTGGACGCCGCTGCCCAAGACAACCCGGTTGTGGTCATCGAAACCAGCCTGGGAAACATCACAGCCGAACTCGACCGTGCCAACGCACCACTGTCGGTGGAAAATTTCCTGGAATACGTCGAGAGCGGTCACTACGGCGGTACCGTGTTTCATCGCGTCATTGAGGGATTCATGATTCAGGGCGGCGGATTCACGGCCGACATGCAACGGAAGCCGACCCGCACCCCGGTGAAGAACGAAGCCAGAAACGGCCTCGCCAACGACCGTGGCACGTTGGCCATGGCCCGGACCAACGCGGTCGACAGCGCGACTTCCCAGTTCTTCATCAATGTCGCGGACAACGCCGCGCTCAACAACCGGGGTATCACCCCCGCTGAGTATGGCTACGCCGTATTCGGCCGCGTGACAGACGAGGACAGTCTTGATGTCGTCGACCAGATCGAGGCGGTAGCCACCGGTCGACGTGGTCCGTACAGTGACGTACCGGAGGTACCTGTCGAAATCCTGTCCATTGCGGTGCAGTAACTCCGACCGCTTCCGCCGGAGCGCGAACGAGACGGCAGTTGCACCGGCGATTTGCGCTACTCCTCACACTTGGGGGCAGCGTCGTCCTCTTAACAACCCGGCCAAGGCCTCGGTGTAGTACAGTGAGTGATAGTTAGATAGAAAGGAGCGCCCCGTGTTTCTACGTCCGTTCACCGTGTGGCTGAGTGTAGCCATCGTCACCACCTTCTTAGCTCCGTCAGCGTTCGCCCAGGACCCTCCGCCGAATCCACGGGTACTGGTGGAAACGTCTGAGGGCGACTTTGAACTTGAACTCTTTCGGGACCGGGTACCAGCCACAGTCGTCAATTTCCTCATATACGTGCGCGATGGGTATTACAACGGCACCGTATTCCACCGGGTCATTCGCAATATGCTTATACAGGGTGGTGGGTTCGTCGTCGGTGATGACGATCTACTGGCTCCGAAAAACGAGGGATTACGGGGACCGATTATCAACCAGGCTAATCGACTCCTGCAGCACACCGCTGGGACCGTCGCGATGGCACGGGGATCTGACCCGGACAGTGCGCGCCAGCAGTTCTTCATCAACATCGACAGCAATCTCGACTTCAACTTCAAGACCCCTCTGCCGGACGGCATTGGCTATGCGGTCTTCGGCCGGGTCACTGAGGGGATGAACGTCGTGCGTGACATCGGCAGAAAGCGCACTGGCAACCATGGGCCGCTCACAGACGTACCTCGAGAGCCTGTCATCATCGAATCAATCACGCGGATCGAAGTCCCCAACTAGACAGGCTTCCCGCAATCCGGTCGGGTATGATGGCGGCGGGGCGGATGTCTCGTCCCGCCGGTCGCTTCCATGTCGGCCCCTACCTATCCCCCCCGCGATCCCACCGCGCTTGAGCGCACGGTTCTGCAGCTAGTCGGCGAATTGGTAGTCGAGCTTCGACCCGGCTCATCCGCCGCCGGTGTCAATCCTGGCGACTCACTGGAGCGTGAGCTCGGTCTGGGATCGCTGGAACGGGTCGAGCTTCTCGCCCGAATCGAGCGGAAAGTGGGTGTCCGCCTCGCGGACGCCGCTATGGCCGAGGCCGACACCCCCGCCGCTCTCGTCCAAGCAATCCTGGCCGCTGATCCTGCCGGTCACGAAGTACGCCCCTCGTTTGTCGGTCCGCTGGGCGCAGCGGCAACTGCGCCGGAAACTGCGCAGACGCTGGTAGAGGTGTTGCACTGGCATGCAAACACTCAGCCGGACCGGCCCCACATCTATCTCCGCCAGGATGATGGCCATGAACAACCGATTACCTACGGTGTTCTGTGGCGGCGCGCGGCCGCCGTCGCGTCAGCCCTTCGTGCTCGTGGTATCGGACGACGGGACAC
>DQEK01000028.1:0-11949 GCA_003533545.1 Acidobacteriota bacterium
TTTTTATTTCACAATTTTTCGTGTTTTTTCACTTCCGTTTGGGTTAAGCGGCGGTGTCATGTGAGTCTTCCGATAACTGCGGTGCAGCACCGGTCAGGCTTGACATCCTGACCAATTTGGTGATCTGACTACCGATTGGGTGTAAGCGGATGGCCGGGAACGTTTGGGACCAAATTCTCGCTCGGGTTGAGACAAAAATTAACCGCCACAGCTTTTACACCTGGTTCAAACCCACCCGTTTTCTTGACGATACCGGGGAAACGGTGACGGTTACTGTTCCAAACGATCTTTTTCGGGACTGGCTCACAAAACACTACGTTGGGGTAATCGGGGAGGCAGCCGAGGAACTGCAACGTTCCGGATTGGTCGTCTCGTTTGTGACCACGGGTAACGCTCCGGCCGCGCGGGCATCTTCCCCGCCTAGCACACTAGAGCCGCCCGTGAGCCCACCTCGTTCCATCGCCCGCTTGAATCAACGTTATACCTTCTCGACTTTTGTTGTTGGTCCGTCGAACCAGTTCGCCCATGCTGCGGCGCGCGCGGTCGCTGAAGCGCCCTCCCGCTCATACAACCCTTTGTTCATCTACGGTGGGGTTGGGCTAGGTAAGACCCACCTAATGCATGCCATTGGTCAGTATCTGAATGTGCACTCCCAGCAACTTGGGTTGACGTACATTTCGTCCGAACGTTTCATGAACGAAATGATCAATGCGGTGCGGTACGACCGGATCCTTGAGTTCCGAGAACGCTATCGCAGCATGGACATCCTGCTCGTCGATGACATTCAGTTCCTGGCTGGAAAAGAGGGCACGCAAACCGAGTTCTTCCACACTTTCAACTCACTCTACGACGCCCAGAAACAGATTGTGGTTAGCAGCGACTGCCCCCCGCACGAGATTCCGTCATTGGAGGAACGGTTGCGGTCACGATTCGAATGGGGGTTGATTGCCGATATTCACCCTCCGGATCTCGAAACAAAAGTAGCCATTCTCAAAAAAAAAGCCGAAGCCGAGAACGTACCGCTCCCAGACAATGTGGCGCTGTACATCGCCGGCAAGATCAAATCCAATATTCGCGAGCTCGAAGGGTCGTTGATCCGGCTAATTGCCTATGCCTCACTCACCGGGAAACAAATATCGTTGTCCCTGGCTCAAGACGTACTCCGCGACATCTTGGACCGCGACGATCCGAAAGTGACTATTGAGATCATCCAGAAATACGTGGCCCATGAATACTCACTTAAGGTTAGCGACCTCAAATCTCGAAACAACGCTAGAACAGTTGCTCTCCCGCGTCAGATCGCCATGTATCTCTGTAAGGGACTCACGAACGCGTCGCTGCCGCAAATTGGTAAAAGTTTCGGTGGTAAACACCACTCAACAGTCATCCACTCGATCAAGAAGATTGAGACCAACCGGAAAAAAGACGCTTCGTTCAACACCGTTATTAACAACTTTCTCAAGTCGTTTAGTTGAACCTCATTCTTCGCGTCAAAAAACGCTTTCTTCTTGGCCCATGCATGAATTTCACCAACGACCATAACTAACCGTTTTGGTTCTCCGAGAGACACATTTCCACAACATCAACATCCCTCAGGTGTGAGTGTTCTGTGGATGATTTGAACTTATATTCCTTCCCCGCTCTGAGCGCGGTTTTACGACAAAACCATGCAATATTTTTAAACAGTTTAAATTATTTAAAACAAAAGACTTAAGTGGGTTAATACAGTTTTCAACAAGACTTAAGATCCTTGATATAATTACGTGTCTTTTAAAGAGTTATATAAACCCCCTAAAACGTCTTGGGGTGCGAGGTTACCGCTTAGATGGAAATAACCGTTGGTACGGCCGAACTTCTACGAGAACTGCACCTTTTTCAAGGTATTGTCGAACGCAAAAACACCATACCGATACTTGCGAACATTTTGGTTGAAGCGGAGGACGATGGGGACACAGTTGAGTTCACCGCTACTGACCTAGAGGTAGGCCTTCGAAGTCGGTGTCCTGCGACTGTGTCGAAAGGGGGGTCTCTTACTTTACCCGCCAAAAAACTTTTTGAAATAATCCGAGCACTTCCAGACACCCAGGTTCGGATCTCGGAATCTTCAGGCGGTGTTGTCCTTGAAGCCGACCGGTTCAATTCCCGGATTCAAGCGTTACCACGGGACGATTTTCCAGCGCTTCCCGAACCCTCTGGTGAGAAAGCTGCGACTCTGCCAGGCGGGGCGCTTAGTGAAATGGTGTCCAAAACACAGTTCGCTATTACCGGGGAGGACACGCGGTTCTTTTTGAATGGTGCGCTTCTCATTCTGACGAGCAAAACAATGGACTTGGTGGCGACCGACGGTCACCGTCTTGCCTTGGCATCAGCGCCGCGGGAAGCTGATGCCGACGATAGGGTCATCCTCCCAAGGAAGACGCTGCTGGAGCTAGCTCGGTTACTCGGAGATGAGCCAGGTGACATCTCCTATGAGCGTGGCGAGAACCATCTCTTCTTCGACGTGGGGGGGCGCCAACTCGTTTCACGAATGATCGATGCGCAGTTTCCAGCTTACGAGCGAGTCATCCCAGAAGGAAATGATAAGAAGATCGAGTTTGAACGCGATCGCTTAACTCGCGCTATTAAACGGGTGGCGCTCCTCTCAAGTGAGCGATCGCGAGCAATTAAGATTCAAATTGATGCTGGAAAAGTGGAAATTACATCCAGTACTCCCGAAGTGGGTGAAGCGTCAGAGGTAATCCCGGTCGAGTATGAAGACGAACCAACAGCGATTTCGTTCAACGCTTCGTACATTCTTGATTTTCTTAGTGTTGTTGGAACAGACAGCATCGCGCTGGATTTTAAGGATGACGCAAGTCAGGCGGTGCTCACTCCTGTCGATCCCGATGGGTGCGCGTACACATACGTGATCATGCCGATGCGAATTTGAGCGTCCGGTTTACCTCAGCTTCTGTGTGCTGTCGGTGGGGTAACGGAACAGCGATCGGAACCGGATAGTTCGGCATGAGACGCCACCGGAAATCCGCTTGCGGAAACGATTGACATATAGATGACGCAGTTGGAGCAAAAACCAGTGGGGGATTCTGTTCCTCCGACATCCAGAGAAGCAGAGACGCCGATCGTCACAGTGCCCCCAACCGTGACCGAGGCGGACCTGGCGGATTACGGTGCGGACAAGATCAAAGTGCTGGAAGGACTTGAGGCGGTCCAGAAGCGGCCGGCGATGTATATCGGGTCAACCGGCGCACTAGGTCTACACCATCTCGTGTATGAGGTGGTCGACAATGCCATCGACGAGGCCCTCGCCGACTTTTGCGACACCATTGACGTCACGATCCATATAGACAACTCAATCACGGTCGTCGACAACGGGCGCGGGATTCCGGTTGGTGTGCACAAACCCAGCGGGCGACCAGCCGCCGAGATCGTTATGACCGTGCTCCACGCGGGTGGCAAATTCGACAATGATAGCTACAAGGTCTCTGGTGGACTGCACGGCGTTGGGGTGTCCGTGGTCAACGCGCTCTCCGAGTCGTTGGCGCTTGAGATTTGGCGAGAAGGGAAGGTCTATCAGCAAAGTTATACAAGGGGGAAGCCAGATGGCGACCTCAAGGAAACAGGAACAACGAAGCGCCGCGGCACGAAGGTAACGTTCAAACCTGACGCCGAGGTGTTTGAGACAACCGTGTATGGGTTCGATATTCTTGCCCACCGGCTCCGGGAGTTGGCGTTCCTAAATGCAGGAGTGCGCATCACCTTGGACGATGAGCGAGACGGGAAGAATCACGATTTTCGTTACGAAGGCGGCATTAACTCGTTTGTTCAGTATCTCAACAAGAACCGCACCGCGGTGAACGCTGAGCCAATCTACATGCGCGGACACCGGGACGGCGTAGACACGGAACTATCGCTCCAGTGGAATGACGCCTACGCGGAAACCCTGCACGCGTTCGCCAACAACATCAACACACAAGAGGGTGGCACCCACGTATCCGGTCTTCGAGCGGCACTTACCCGTACCCTGAACGCCTACGTGACGCGCCAGAATCTTGCAAAGGACCTGAAAGAAAGCATTGGTGGCGATGACATCCGTGAGGGGCTAACGGCCGTCATTAGCGTCAAGATTCCCCACCCACAATTTGAAGGACAAACAAAAACAAAGCTCGGCAACACTGAGGTTAAAGGAATCGTCGAGACGATAGTGAATGACCATCTAGGGGCCTACCTCGAGGAGCATCCAGCAATCGCGAAACGGATCGTCAATAAAACCATCGATGCGGCCCGTGCACGAGAGGCCGCGCGGAAAGCCCGTGACCTCGTCCGGCGAAAGGGCGCGCTCGACAACAGTAGTCTCCCGGGCAAGCTAGCAGACTGCCAAGAGCGGGACCCCGAACGATGTGAGCTGTATATCGTAGAGGGGGAATCCGCCGGGGGCTCGGCCAAACAAGGACGAGACCGACGTTTCCAAGCCATTCTCCCTATCAAAGGCAAGATCCTCAACGTTGAGAAAGCCCGATTTGACAAGATGCTCGGCAGCGATGAAATCCGCACGATGATTGCGGCGCTTGGTTGCGGAATCGGCGACAAGGATTTCAATTACGACAAGCTGCGTTACCACCGCATCATCATCATGACGGACGCGGACGTTGATGGGTCCCACATTCGCACGCTGCTGTTGACGTTCTTCTACCGGCAGATGCGGGAGTTAGTTGAAAAAGGGAACATTCATATCGCGCAGCCGCCGCTGTATCGCGTCAAGCGGGGCCGTGGCGAGACTTACGTGAAAGACGACCAAGAGCTCGAGGCGTGGTTGTTTAAACGTGCCGCTGAAACACGCATATTGAAGCTGCCAACGCGTGAGCTCGCTGGCGATGAGTTGGAAGAGTTGCTTCACAAGCTGGTCACGTTCCAGCGGTACCAGAGCATCATCGAACGTCGAGGACCAGCTGCTGACATCGTGCACGCATTGCTTACACGTGACGCGGAAGACGGGATGTTTTTCTCGGACCGTAACCAGCTTGAGCAACTTGCTACATCGTTGTCGACCACAGTGCGCACGGTTAGGGTCGCTGATGACGAAGAACACAACACGCACGCCCTGGTGGTAGAAGACCGTGACGGCGGCCTGGCTCGCAGCCGAACGGTCGGGATCGAATTCGTGCGCTCTGCCGAATACCGGGCCCTACTTGCCAGTTTCAGGGCGATCGAGGGTGTCAGTGGTCCGATGTCGGTCACGACGGTGACGAAGGATGGTTCCGCAGATAACGACGAGGCAAAGGACGTAGACGCGTCAAAATCTGTAGAGGTCGCTGACCTGAATGAGCTGGTTCAGCATTTCCTCGCCGCAGGTAAACGTGGCGTGGCGATAAATCGCTACAAAGGATTGGGTGAAATGAACCCAGACCAATTGTGGGCGACCACGATGAACCCCGATGACCGGACGTTGTTACAGGTCCGCGCAGAGGACGAAACCGCGGCTCACGTGATGTTTACAACGCTGATGGGTGACCAGGTCGAACCGAGGCGGAAGTTCATTGAGGATAACGCCCTCGACGTGAAAAATCTCGACGTCTAACGTGGGTGACATGGCCGATCGTCACCGAAAACCCACAATCTGAAACCGGAGCGCGGTGCCCGGGTCATCCCGGAACACCCGAACAAATTCATGTCCGAAGCCTCGCCAACCCAAACCCCCGTCAACATCGAAGACGAGATGCGGCGCTCCTACATGGACTATGCCATGAGCGTCATCGTCGGGCGCGCGTTGCCTGATGTGCGAGATGGCCTGAAACCAGCCCACCGCCGTGTGGTTTACGGCATGCGACTGATGGGGTTGGCCTCGAATCGCACCTACCGAAAGTGCGCAAAGATTGTCGGGGAGGTGATGGGCAACTACCACCCTCACGGCGACGCCTCTATTTACGACACATTGGTCAGGCTTTCCCAAGGGTTCAACATGCGGTACCCCTTGGTAAACGGTCAGGGCAATTTCGGTTCGGTCGACGGTGACCCACCCGCCGCCATGCGTTACACCGAAGCGAAATTGCAGCCCCTCGCGGACGACCTGATGGCCGATCTGGACAAGGAGACGGTCGATTTTGTTCCCAACTATGACGAGACGACCGAGGAGCCAACAGTGCTTCCGACGCCGTTCCCGAACCTGCTTGTCAACGGTTCGGCGGGCATCGCGGTCGGCATGGCCACTAGTATCCCGCCGCACAATCTCACTGAGGTGATCGACGGCATCATCTGGACCATAGAACATCGAGAAGAAAGTAACGGGGACAAAGCTCGAGGCCTCCGTGCGTGCATCACCGGGCCTGATTTTCCAACGGGCGGCTACATCGTGGGGCGGGCCGGAATCGACGCGGCTTATCAGACTGGTCGTGGTTCCCTGACGGTGCGCGGCCGAACCACCATCGAGGACAAGGCCAAGGGAGACCGCCAGTCCATCGTCATCAACGAGATCCCCTATCAACTCAACAAGACCAGGCTCATCGAAAAGATCGCCGAATTGGTCCGCGATAAATCGTTGGAAGGCGTTAGCGATCTGCGTGATGAGTCTGACCGCGAAGGAATGCGGATCGTCATCGACCTCAAGCGCGGAGAGGTGCCAGAGGTTGTACTGAACAACCTGTACAAGCAGACCCCGCTGCAGACGACCTTTGGCGTGATCATGCTCGCTATTGCTGACGGCCGCCCCCGGGTGCTGAGTTTGCTGGACGTGGTCGAACGGTTCATCGGGTTCCGACACGAAGTAGTGCGGCGCCGCACGGATTTCGAGCTTCGGAAGGCGGAAGCTCGAGCGCATATTCTCGAAGGACTGAAGATCGCACTCGACCATCTGGATGCAGTTATCAAACTGATTCGTAGCGCGCCAGACCCGGCCGCGGCTCGGCTGGGGTTGGTGCAGCAGTTTGAGTTGAGTCCGATCCAAGCCCAAGCCATTCTCGACATGCAGCTGCAACGGCTAACCGGCTTGGAACGAAAGAAAGTCCTTGATGAACTGGCCGAGCTGCAGGTTTTGATCGAAGAACTGCGATCAATCCTTGGCAGCGAGACCCGACTGATGGAGATCGTGATCAAGGAACTTCGGGAGGTGCAGACCAAGTACACAGATGAACGCCGAACCGAAATCGTGAGCGACCCTGGCGAGCTCCGCATCGAAGACTTGATTGTCGAGGAGGACATGGCAATCACCGTCAGTAACACTGGTTACGTGAAGCGGACGGCGATTACGGAGTATCGGAGTCAACGCCGCGGCGGCAAGGGTCGAATGGGCATGCGCACGCGAGATGAAGACTTCCTGACTCACCTCTTCGTGGCTTCGACGCATGCTTATATTTTGATTTTTTCAGATCGTGGGCGGGTCTACTGGTTGAAAGTACACACCATTCCTGACATCGGGCCGAGTGGTCGCGGGAAGGCGATTGCCAACCTGGTGTCGATGCAAGCTGGTGAGAAGATTGCAGCGCTGCTCGCCGTGCGGGAGTGGCCGGAAAGGGACGGCGAGCGCTACATTGTCACTGGCACCCGGCGCGGCGGGATCAAAAAAACCGACTTACGGTCGTTCCGGAACCCACGACAAGGCGGCATTATCGCGGCCAGCGTTGCTGATGACGACGCGGTGATTGCGGCCGAGATCACCGACGGACACGGAGAAGTGTTCATTGGTACCAGGAGTGGGAAGGCAATTCGCTTCGCCGAGCGCGATGTCCGGCCGATGGGGCGAACGGCACGCGGAGTGCGCGGCATCCGTTTAAGGGCCGGTGATGAAGTAGTCGCGATGGCGGTCGTTCGGCCGGCCGGGACACTGCTGACCGTCACGGAGCACGGCTACGGTAAGCGGACCGAATTGGATGAATACCGCGTGCAATCCCGTGGGGGAGTGGGTATCATTAGCATTCAGACGACTGCTCGGAACGGGCGCGTGGCCGGTGTTGCCTATGTGGAGGATGAGGATGAATTAATGCTCATCACTCAACAGGGGAAGGTCCTCCGTATGGATACCAAGGACCTGCGGGCGATCGGTCGAGCAACCCAGGGCGTTCGTATGATCGAGATCGACGCGACGGACCGGGTGGTATCGCTCGCCCGGTTGGTTGATGCCCCTGTGGCGGTTTCCACTACTGCGGTGGATGGTGACGCGGGCGGCTAGGGCGGTGATTGGTCAGCAGGTTATGGATGGCGCGAGGGCGATGACCACGCGATGTTCTGTGTGCAGAGGAGGCAGTGAGATGGCCCGATCCAGAACTACGGCGTTCGTGCTTATGGTGTTTGTGGTGCCGTTTTTGGCGGTGCTGGTTTCTGCGTGCGGCGGTGCGGGCCCAGAGCAGACGCTCATTCGGGCTTACTTCAGGGCCGCGAATGTGGGGGACCGGGGCTCGCTTGTCAACATCGCAATGTTCGCTTGGAACGCCAGCGAAAACGGAACGGTGTCGAGCCCCTCGGTCGATAGCGTGAGCGAAGAGCGGAGCCGGCCGCTGCGGGTTAAAGAACTAACCCAGGCTTTGGCTGATGCCCAGGCAGCAGAAGAGACCTTCACCGAAGAGAAGGTCGCGTATCAGGACGAGAATTTTGATGCCATCAATCGTGTGTTGGCGGCTGAGCGCGACGAAGAGGACGTAGCGAGGCGTGACGGTGAGGTGCAGGAAGCTTGGACGGACTGGCGCAATCGGACGATGGAGCATTCGAAGATGGTCGCGGACGCGACACAGCAGCTCTCGGCGGAGCAAAACACGGCGTCGTTGAGCATGTTCGATCCGAACAATCCTCTCGACCTAGCGCAATTCGATGGCGAGATTCAGACCAAAGATGTCGCGGTCACTGCGACGGTCGAGCAAGGCGGCAGCGAGACTGAGCAGCAGTTGACGGTAACCCTGCAGAGGACGGTCTTGGCAGGTGGCGACGGCGAACCGATAGAGGGCCGCTGGGTCATTGCAAACGTTAGCTGACCGTCGTTTCCGTCCTGCGATCGGCACAGTCAGACTCGGTTCGTGACACTGGGGGTCTCGGACCCGTCTCCCGGCGGCGCGCGCCATGCTGGAATCCACAACTGATCGGCTAGGCCCCCCCGTGGTGGTACCGCCCCGGGCCGCTGGTTTCAGCCTCTTGGTCGCGGTGCCGTTTGCTCTGCTCCAGTTTGGTCTGTGGCTGATTCTCTCGGCGGAGCGGGACTGGTTTCACCTCGGTCTCGGAGCCCTGACTGCCTGCACCGTGGCGGTGCTGGCGGCGCGGCTTGTCGCGCAATCACCCCCCATCATCGACGCCGATGGCCAGGCGTTCCGCGGTATTCCTTGGTACCGTTTCGTGACGTATCTGCCATGGCTGGGGGCACAGGTCGCCGTTGCGAGTCTCCGAGTGGCCTGGGTGGTGTTGCATCCGCGGTTGCCGATCGATCCCCGGCTGGTTCGTGTTCGGGCACCGTTTCCTCACACGCTCGCCAAGCTAACCCTTGCCAACTCGATCACGCTGACTCCGGGCACCGTGACACTCGATGTCGACGGTGACGACTTTTTGGTGCATAGCCTCACGGAGTCGGGGGAACACGAGCTCGAGGAAGGTACGATGGTCAACCGTGTGTCGTCGCTCTTTGGAGTGACAGGGGGCGCGACAGAGCGCCGATGATCACCATGTCGGTGTTGCTAGGGACGGTCGCGATAGCACTCGGTGTCGTGATGTTGCTTTCCCTCTATCGTGTCGTGAAAGGACCCACGATCTTTGATCGACTAACCGGATTGGGGTTGATCGGCAGCAAGACGATCGTTCTGGTGATCGTTCTGGGCAGCTGGAATGAACAGGTGGGGCTCTACGTAGACATCGCTCTATCCTACGGGCTTCTCAGTTTTATCGGCACCCTTGTGTTAGCCAAGTATTTTGAGGTTTCCAGCGGTGCTGCAGGAGGGTCCGAATGAGCGTTTTGTCCGGAACCATGCTGGCCCTGGGGTTCGGGTTTGTCTTTGCAGGGGTGATCGGAATCCTGCGTCTTCCCGACTTTTATTGCCGACTCCATGCAATGGGCAAGTGTGACACTCTCGGCGTGGCGCTGATGCTCGGCGGATTGGCCGTTCACGAAGGGGCGAGTCTCACGAGTTTTAAGATACTGCTCGTGCTGTTGTTCGTGTCGTTGGCCAATCCAACTGCTACCCACGCCCTAGGGAGAGCGGCGATTCGGGCCGGTTTGGTTCCGTGGCGATCTGATAAGCAACAGCCATGATTGATTTGCTCGGGCCGCTGTTTCTCTTGCTGATGGTTGTTTGTGCCCTCGCGGCGCTTAATGCGAAGGACCTGCTCTCTGCCGTGACGATTTTCGGTGCGTTCAGCTTTTTCTCAGCGGTGTACTTTGTCGTACAGGACGCACCCGACGTGGCGTTTACAGAAGCCGCCGTCGGGGCGGTAATCACGACGGTGTTTTTCGTCTGTGCGATACAGCGGACGAGCGAGGATGACCAGTGATCAGACGACTAACAGTGCTACTCCTTGCTCCCGCGTTGGTCGTCCTCTTGCAGGCGGCAGCCGACCTCCCAGAAGTGGGAGACAGCACGGCGCCGGCGTTCGCCCATGTCGCACCGTATTACCTTGCGCATGCGCATGAGGAAACCGGCGCCGCGAACTACGTGACCGCCGTTCTCGCTGACTATCGAGGCTACGACACCTTCGGCGAGCTAACGGTGATTTTTACGGCGGGTCTTGCTTGTCTGTTGATCTTGGGTGTGTGCGACAAGGCCACGCCGGGTAGGGATGGTGCGTGAGGTCCACGTTCGGTAGTCCGGTCCTCGATGCGGCGGCCCGCCTTCTGGCGCCGTTCATGTGGTTGTTTGCGGCCTATGTGGTCATTCATGGCCACGAAAGTCCCGGGGGTGGGTTTCAAGCGGGCGTCATTGTCGCGGCTTCCATCATTCTTTTGCGTCTAGTGCGAGGTCGGCTGGCCGCGTCAGTTTTGACCTCGCGCGACGCGTTGACCTTGGCTTGTTTGGGCCCTTTGCTATACGGGGGCATCGGCATAGCCAGCTTTTTTTTTGGTGGGAACTTCTTGGATTACGGCGTGTTTCCGTTCCCAATGGAACCGTCTGAGGTCCGGGCCATGGGGACGCTTGGCATCGAAATTGGAGTCGCGGTCGGGGTCGCTGGCGTGCTGGTGTTGATCTTCGACGCGCTGGCTCGCTGGGAAGACGGCACGCTGTAAGAGGGCTGATGACCACCAAGCAGTTGCAAGAGGCGTGGACCGAGGCGTCACTGCTGAAACGTCCGGACCGGTCGATCGGGATTTGCCCCAGCCGGCGGCACAGAAGGCGATACCGATGAGCCTGCTGGCACCGGGACAGCTGCAATATGCACTGGCGGCCCTACTTATGCTGACGGGGCTCTACGGCATGCTTGCCAAGACGAACCTCGCTCGCAAGTTAATGGCGATGAACGTGATGCAGGTGGCGGTAATCGTGTTTTTCATTGCCCTTGCGGTCCGAAGCGGCGGCTCGCCGCCGATAGAGATTGAGCATGCCGCAACTCAGATCGAGCCTGCTTACGCCAACCCGTTGCCGCATGCGCTCATGCTCACCGCTATCGTGGTGAGTGTCAGCACCACGGGGGTCGCGCTCGCCTTACTCGTTCGCGTGCACCGCCGTTTTAGGACCCTCGACGAGTCCAAGCTGCTCGACCGGTTGCGCGAGTGAGCGATCACCTGCCTGTTCTCATCGTCATCTGCCCATTGGTCGCAGCCTTGCTTGTGCCATTGGCGGCCCGGCTGTCTGCGCGTCTGTCCCGAGCGGTGACGGTCGTGGCTTCAGCGGCCGCTCTGGTGTGCGCGCTCGCGTCGCTCGGGGCCGTGCTCGACCGTGGTGTCTGGCACTATCACCTCGGAGGCTGGGCCCCGCCCTGGGGCGTCGAGTACGTGGTGGACCCGCTGGGTGGCGGGATGGCTGTGTTGGTCGCCCTGGTGGCGACGCTCGT
>DQEK01000028.1:12332-12869 GCA_003533545.1 Acidobacteriota bacterium
TTCGACAGTCTTTTCCTGCTGTTGACCAGTGGGTTGCTCGGTATCACCTTGACCGGTGACCTGTTCAATCTCTACGTCTTTCTGGAAATCTCCTCTCTGGCGGCGTATGCGCTGCTCGCTTCGGGCGGTGACCGGGCGGTGGTGGCGACGTTTCGTTACGTCCTGATCGGCACGATTGCCGCAAGTTTCTATCTACTCGGGCTTGGCTACCTGTATGCGTTAACCGGGACGCTCAACATGGCCGATCTCGCGGTACGCCTCTCTTCTGTCGCTCCGGGCAGTGCAGTCACGGTCGGGGTGGTACTAATCGTTGTCGGTTTGGCCGTCAAGATGGCGGTGTTCCCGCTGCACGGATGGATGCCGGACGCGTACAGCTATGCGCCGCCGCCGGTCACGATGTTTGTTGCGGCTGTCATGTCGAAGGTGAGCGCGTATGCGTTGATTCGGGTGCTGTTCTTCGTCTTACCGGCCGGTGAGGTTGTAGAGACGGCGCTCGCGGTCCTGAGCTGGGTGGCCGCGGGCGGTATTCTGGCCGGG
>DQEK01000037.1 GCA_003533545.1 Acidobacteriota bacterium
CGACGGCGGCGGCGGCGGGGGCGGCGTGCCAAGCAGCGTGTCAAGCACGTAGTTGCCCCGCTTTACCGGGCTCGTGTCTTTGTAGTTTGAAGTCAGCGCCAGAATACTGGCCTGCCCGAGCACACCGCCGCGATTCGGGTCATCGATCGACACCCGAAGCATGTGCTCACCCTCGACGCCGTCCATGCCGTAGAGCGTTGTCGCCAGTTCTTCGTTCACATATGTATAGTCCGCATCGATAAGGCGACGGATCGGCTGGTTCTCCCGCAGCAACGACATAAAAAACAGCGACGACTCGTTTCGCATGGCCGTCATCAACGAGGCTGTACACCAGGGATTGTCGATCGGATCCAGCCAGATCCGGGTGCCCACGTGCTGGAACCCAAGCCACTGCGCCGCAAAAATGTCGCCCAGCGTGTTACCTCGCTCGTCGGCAAGCATGCGAGAGACCTGGGCCGCAAGGGTCGACGGGTCGTGCAACATGCCCCGGGCCGCCAAATCAAACAGTTCCTGGTCCGGCATCGACGCCCATAGAAAATACGACAACCGAGACGCCAGTTCCCAGTCGTTGATCTGGAACGGCTCGGTCTCGTTGCCACCCGCCTCGACCCGAAGCAGAAACTTGGGTGAGATCAACACGGCCTGGAGAACCTGCTTGACTGCCTGCTCGTGGTCCAGGCCATCAGTTCGCCCCGATGCATAGTGGGACGCGGCCTGCGTCACCTCGTCGATGCTCGGGGGACGTCGGTAGGCTCGAGTCAAGAACCGGCGCAACACGGCCTCAGCTGCACTGACCTCACTCACGCCATCGCCTGGAGTGGCTACCAGAACCAGGTTTCTCGAAGTTTGGTGCGCGTCAGTGGTGGGTAGGTCCGGCAGCGCGAGTTCCACGACACGTTCCGCCGCGGCAATGTACCGCTCCATTAACGACGATGGCAAGAACAGCGTATTAGCCGAATTCTCAAACCCACTCGACCCAATGAGCTCAGACGGAAATCGGTCAGTCACACGTAACGCAACCCCAAAAAGATCACGCACCGTGTTGTCGTATTCGGCGTGCGTCAACCGCCGCATTCCCTCAAAACCAGGATTGTCGACCGTCGAGTAATCGAACCCTTCAATATCTCGACGCAACAGGTCGAGCATCTGTCGTCGAACGTCGCCGGGGAGCTGGGGTGCACTGGCGGGAGGCATCTTTCCCCCTTCGAGCGCCTCCATAACTCGGCTCCACGTCTCGCGATTCTTGACCAAGGGACGCTCGGTCACCAGCGAAGACAAATTAATCCCGGCCGTTTGGGTCTGCGGACCGTGACAGCGATAGCAATACTCCGAAACAAGCGGTGTGATCTCGTGCGGGTCACCAGCCGGCTGAGCCCAAACGGGTACACCAGAGAGACCAACCAGCAGAACCGCCGCCACGACACCGCCACGCAGTGGACTGCAAGGTAGGTACGCCGTCACCACAAGCCTCATAACCCAAGCACGCAAAACGCCGTTCCGCATCGCGAGCCGAAACGAGCAGGGTCTCCATGCCATAGTTTCCCTCGTGACGTGCGTAATCCTAGACAGGCGCCGCCGACCGTTTCATGGCAGTCCTGACCGCCCATGATCGAGCAAACGACTGTGGGTTAGTGACCGTGTACTCGCGGGGCAACGTATCCCCACCAATCCGGGTAAAACGCTCCAGATGACCGCCTAGGCCATCACATCCTGCACGACCCGCCCGGCCACGTCAGTCAGTCTAAAATTGCGTCCCTGGAACGGGAATGTCAGCTTCGTGTGGTCAATACCTAGTAAGTGAAGCATCGTGGCGTGGAGGTCGTGGATGTGGACCGGATTGCTGGCAATGTTGTACGAGAACTCGTCGGTTTCACCGTAGCTCATACCTGGCTTCACCCCTCCTCCAGCCATCCAAATCGTGAAGGCCCGCGGATGATGATCGCGTCCGTAGGTCTCCTCGGTGAGCACGCCCTGACTGTAGGCGCTCCGTCCGAACTCACCACCCCAGATGACGAGAGTATCGTCGAGCATGCCACGTTGCTTCAGGTCCTGCACCAGCGCCGCCTGCGCCTGATCGACGTCCTTAGCCTGTCGTTGAATACCCTGCGGCAGCCGCGTGTGCTGGTCCCAGCCACGATGAAAGCACTGGATGAACCGCACACCGCGCTCGGCGAGTCGTCGGGCCAATAGACAGTTCCTGGCGAACGTACCCGGTTTGCGCGAGTCTTCGCCGTAGAGATCGAAGGTGCTCTCAGGCTCATTCGACAGGTCAGTCAGCTCAGGCACCGACGTCTGCATGCGATAAGCCATCTCGTACTGTGCGATCCGTGTACTGGTTTCAGGATCGCCAAACTCTTCCTGTTTCAATTGGTTCAGTGCGCCAAGGTCATCAAGAAATCGCCGTCGGGTCCCCTGGTCGACCCCAGGTGGATTCGACAAATACAGTACCGGGTCGCCAGTGGACAGAAACTTCACCCCCTGATAGCGCGTCGGCAGAAACCCGCTACCCCACAGACGGTCATACAGGGGTTGCCCCGTCTGCGCCGATCCTTTTGAGACCATCGCCACGAACGTCGGCAGGTCCGCATTCAGCGTTCCAAGCCCGTAAGACAGCCAAGCACCGATGCTTGGGCGTCCAGCCAACTGCGCACCCGTCTGGAAAAAAGTAATGCCGGGGTCGTGATTAATCGCCTCGGTATGCAGTGACTTGATAAAGCAGAGTTCGTCGACGATCCCAGCCGTGTAGGGCATGAGGTCGCTAACCCAAGCACGCGACTGCCCGTGCTGGGAGAACGGAAATTTCGATGGCACCAGAGGAAAGCTGTCCTGGCCCGCCGTCATCGTCGTGACTCTTTGGTCGCCGCGGACCGAAGGCGGCAGGTCCTGGCCGACCATATCCGCGAGCGCCGGTTTGTAATCCCAAAGCTCATGTTGCGACGGGGCACCAGACTGAAACAGGTAGATAACCCGCTTAGCCTTGGGTGCGTGATGGGGAAGGCCGGGCAGCGCGCCGATTCCGCTGGGAGCGGTGCGCGGTGCCTGGGCCAATAGGTCCTGACCAAAGAGGTTCGCCAAAACTGCGGATCCGATTCCGGTGCCAGTAAGCTCAAGAAACCGCCGGCGGGCCAGTAACTGATCGAGAAGCGAGTCCATCCGCTATTCCTTTGTAATGGTTCCGTCGAAGTTCAGGATGAGGTTAGCAACCATGGTGAGCGAGGCCAACTCAGCGACATCCAAGGTCTCGTTACGCGACGATTCCCCTTGACTGACCAACTCGAGCGCCGCGGCACGATCCGCCTGGTAGCGTTCGAGATGCTGACGGTAGCCCTGCATGAGGATCGCCTGGGCCTGCGGTGGTGGCCGGTGCGCCGTTGACAGCAGGTAGCCGTAGTCGATCTGTTCCCCCGGGGCTTCACCACCCTCGGTCATCATCCGTTCCGCCAACCGCCGCGCTGCTTCGACGTACGTTACGTCGTTCATCAAATTCAGCGCCTGCAGCGGGGTATTGGTACGGCCTGTGCGGACGATGCAAATCTCGCGCGTCGACGAGTCGAAGGTCATCATCGTGGGCGGACCGAGCGTGCGTTTCCAAAAAGTGTAGAGACTGCGGCGGTAAATGTCGTCACCTTCCGACAGCTCGTAGTCGCCATACCCACCCTCGACCATATCGGCCCAGAGCCCCTCGGGTTGATACGGTTTCACCGAGGGTCCGCCGACTTTCTCGACCAGCAGTCCCGAAACAGCCAGCGCCTGGTCACGAATCATCTGAGCTGCCAGCCGCAGTCTCGGCCCGCGAGACACCATCCGGTTTTCCGGGTCTCGCTCGAATTCGTCCGGAGCCATCTTCGACGATTGGCGATAGGTAGCACTAGTCACGATCACGCGTTGCAGGGCCTTGACATCCCAATCCGAGTCGATGAACGACGTCGCCAGCCAATCCAACAATTCGGGATGGCTTGGATATTCACCCTGGGTACCAAAGTTCTCCGCCGTTTTCACCAGCCCAGTACCAAAATACATCTGCCAGAACCGATTCACCGTGACCCTCGCGGTGAGAGGATGGTCCGGGTCGACGAGCCAGCGGGCGAACGAGAGCCGGTTAGCCTCCACCCCGTCTGGCAACGGCGGCAATACCGACGGCACGCCAGGAAACACTTCTTCAGCCAGATTGTCGTAGGAACCTCGATTAAGCCGGAACGTAGGTCGCCGCTCGTCGTTCTCCTCCATCACCATCACGGTCGGCAAGGTGGCCCAAAGCTCGTCCCGTTGCCGTTCGAGTTCGGCGACAGCCTGGCCAGCCTCCTGTATTTCCCGTGGCGCATATTGGTCGAGGAAGGCAAACCGTAGCTTGTCGGTCTGCGCAGTCGACCGCTGATCCGGTGACAATGCTGCGATCTCACTGAGCGATTCTGGTACCCCGGCTACTGCCGCTTCGGGTTGCGTCAGAACGTCGCCATAAATCCGAACGTCGTCCAACTGTCCCCGAAAGCGAGGCTTGTCTGACCCGCTTGCCCCAATCCTCAACGGAAACCGCCTAACGCTCAGCCGGTTACCCACCAGATCGTTGAGTGGAGTGAGTTCTTTCGGTCGTCCGTCAACATAGAACCGAATACCGGCCGGAGTCTTCGAGCCATCGTAGGTGGCGACAACGTGCTGCCACTGATTGAGCATCACGTCGGCAACGGTCTCCGCGGCCACACCGTCGTCGAGCACCCGCGTCGACATGTTGAAACGAAGCTTGCCGTCCTCGAGATAGAGGCCCCACCCAACCTCACCCTGGTCACCGCTACCAGCACGAGACAGGATCACCCCGTCTTTCGCAGTGGGGTTGATCCACACCGCGAAACTGAAGGCGTCGTCGTATCCCACATCGGGACTGAGCCCGGCGTTCACGAAGCGCCTCCCATCGAAGTTAACCGCCCTGCCGATACGACCCGGCACAAATTGCGGCAACCCATCTTCTAGGACAGCCGGTACGTCGCTCGTTGTCTGCGTGCCCGCCACGTCCCCTTCAAAAGCGTGATGCGCCAATAACCCGTCCCGCTGCGCCCAATCGACACCGCCTGCCCCGGTCAGCGCCGCTTCCCATTCGCGCTGTGCCGCCGCGGCGTCAGTATCCAACGCGGCGAGCAGGTCCGTTGCGTCATTCAACCGCGCGTCAATCTCATCGATCTCGATTTGCTGGTCCGCAGTCGGCGCGGTGACCAACGGCGGAGAATTCACGTACTTGAACCCCTTGCCACGTTCCGGGATGTTGTTGAAATTTGCGAGAACCTCGTAAAACTCCTTTTGGGAAATGGGGTCGAATTTGTGGTCGTGACAACGGGCGCAACCCAGCGTCAGCCCCATCCACACCGTGCCGGTAGTCGAGACACGGTCCACCGCGTACTCGAGCAGAAACTCCTCTGGCACAATGCCGCCTTCACTGTTCAGACTGTGGTTTCGATTGAACGCGGTAGCCACTCGCTGCTCGACGGTCGCGTTCGGCAGCATGTCGCCGGCCAGTTGCTCGATGGTGAACTGGTCAAACGGCATGTTCTCGTTGTAGGCATCAATGACCCAGTCTCGCCAACGCCACATGTGGCGTTCGCCATCGGTCTGATACCCGTTCGTGTCGGCGTAGCGGGCCGCGTCAAGCCACTCGGTCGCCATCCGTTCCCCGTAACGCGGGGATTGCAACAACCGGTCGACTACCGCCTCATAAGCATTCGCCGAGTCGTCGTTGAGAAAATCTGCCAATTCGATCGGCGTCGGGGGTACGCCAGTTAGGTCAAGGGTGACACGCCGCAGCAGCGTGGCCCGATCGGCCTCATCCGATGGCGTCCTGCCCGCGTTCTCCAACCCGGCCAGAATGAAGTGGTCTACCTGGTTTCGTGGCCACTCTGCGTCCACCACCGAAGGCGGTCTCTCACGTTCGGGTGGTATGAACGCCCAGTGCGCCTGATACTCGGCCCCCTGGTCGATCCAGCGCCGCAGCGTTTCGATGTGCTCCGGCCGCAACGCCGCGCGGCCGCGCGGCATGCGAGAACGCTCGTCCTCTTCCGTGATCCGCTGGAGCAACAGGCTCTGGTCGGCACTACCCGGCACAATAACCGGCCCGCCGTAGCGCCCTCGGTCCCCTGTGGGACCCTCCGGCACATCGAAACGGAGACCTGCCTGACGCGTGGCTGCATTCGGACCGTGACAGTTAAAGCAGCCCTCGGAGAGAATCGGCCGGACGTCGCGATTGAACTCGACGCGCGAAGTCGGCTCCTGAGCCAACACCCCGCCAACGTCGTGCGACTGATACCCGATGACCACGGCCAAAAACGCACCGAGAACCGACACCTGCCGCAAGGTCATCGTCATCTGCATAGCCTCCCCCACAGAGCGATGGAAGGCCGACGCCCTACCTCACTCAAGCGACAACCAACCAAGTTCTCCATAAGCGAGACTTCGTTTCGTTCAACTAGAACAATCGCACTCCGGCGCCGAGCTAACGACCAGACGCGTCGGCAGCACGAGCGCCGCTGAGCGCGTTAAACATGCCGTAGTTGCCCTCATGACACGCATACTCGTAAATCAGTTCTGTGGATTGACGCATCGGCACGGCGGCGGTAAACGGCTGTGTGAAGGTATCCGGGTCATCGACGGTGTACTCGTAGAGAAGCGTGTCGTCGCTGATGCGGGTAAACCGCTCCGTTAGCCGCAACGTGGACCCGATGCCTAACGCCTGAAGTGCCGACGGTTCGAAGCTGGCGCGCTGATCAGAGAAGTTTCGGCTCTCGACGACCAACGTGTCGCCATCCCACCGTCCGCGCGAACTACCGGACCACTGCTGCACCGCACTGGGGAGATGCCCACGGGGTTGAAGCGGGACGATCCGAGCGTCGTGCACCATCTCGTTCAAAATGACAACGTGATCCTCCGTCTGAAACAACTGCAT
>DQEK01000088.1 GCA_003533545.1 Acidobacteriota bacterium
TTCCCCCGCTTACCCCCGCATTGAACCCCCTGCCCGCCAGCGGTAGGATCGGCTGTAGGTCCTATCACACAGAGGAGCGTCGCATGAAGCCGCTCGTTGCCGTCGTCGCCGTGATCGCCATGCTCTCGCTGAGCCCGGCGACCGTCCTGGCTCAACCCGCCGTGCCAGGCTCCATCGTGCCGGTCACCGACGCAATACTGCAGAACCCGTCCCCTGACGACTGGCTGATGTGGCGGCGAACGCTCGACGGATGGGGTTATAGCCCCCTCGACCAGATCAACCGAGACAACGTCGATCAGATCCGCATGATCTGGACGCGGGCGCTTTCCGATGGCATGCAGCAAGGCACCCCCATCGCGTACAACGGCGTGCTTTACATGCCAAACCCACGGGACGTGATTCAGGCCATTGACGCGGTCACTGGCGACCTCATCTGGGAGCATCGGCGCGAAGTACCCGAAGGTGGCGGCCGGGGACTCGCGTCGAACAATCGCAACATCGCCATCTACGACAATTTGATCATCGACACGAGCGTCGACGACCATGTCTTCGCGTTGAATGCGGCCACCGGCGAGATGGTGTGGGAGACCGAGATTCTCGACTACGAGACAGACCGCGCGCTACAGAGTTCCGGCCCCATCATCGCCAACGGCAAGGTCATCTCCGGTCGAAGCTGCAACACGACGAAGTCGTGTGTTATTACCGCCCACGATGCGCGCACCGGGGCCGAACTGTGGCGCCGGAGCACCATCCCACGCCCCGGTGAGCCCGGTGACGAGACTTGGGGCGGCGTCCCATACGAGGACCGGAAACATGTCGGCGCCTGGATGGTGCCCAGCTACGACCCCGAGCTGAATCTGATCTACATCGGCACCTCGGTGACTTCGCCGGCGCCCAAGTTCATGCTGGGCGGTGTCGACCTCGCGCACCTCTATCACAACTCGACCCTGGCCTTGGACGCCGACACGGGCGAGATCCGGTGGTACTACCAGCACCTCAACGACCACTGGGATCTCGATCACCCGTTCGAGCGGCTCCTGCTCGATACCGTTGTAGCGCCGGACCCGAACGCGGTTGAGTGGATCAACCCCCGGCTGCGCCCTGGTGAGGTTCGCAAGGTCATGACCGGTATTCCGGGCAAGACCGGCGTCGTCTATACGCTCGACCGGGAGACCGGCGAGTTTCTGTGGGCCACGCCGACCGTGACGCAAAATGTGATCAGCAGCATCGACGGCGCCACCGGTGCGGTGACCGAGAATTCAGAGGTGGTCTTCAGTGCGCTCGGGCAGGAAGTGTTGTCCTGCCCATCATGGGCGGGTGGCAAGGACTGGGAGGCCGGCGCCTACAGCCCACTCACCAATACGATGTTCTTCCCGCTGCGTAGCACGTGCGCCCGGGTGCTCTCCACGATGGACGGTGGACTTGCCGTCTATCGTCTGGCGGCCCGGTTCCAGTTGGCGCCCGGCACTGAGCTACAGGGCAGCGTGCGCGCGATCTCCGCCGAGACCGGTGAGACCAGCTGGATCCATGAGCAGCGAGCGGGCACGACGTCGCTGGTGACGACCGGCGGCGGACTCGTGTTCGGCGGCGATGTCAACGGCCGATTTCGCGCCTTCGACCAGGTGACCGGCGAAGTCCTGTGGGAGATTAACCTCGGCTCCCCGGTGTCCGGTTTTCCGATCAGTTTTGCGGTAGACGGCCGTCAGTATGTGGTCGCCAGCACGGGCAATGCGGCGAACTCGGGCATCAACCTGCGTATGACACCAGAGCTGCAACCGAGCCGGGGCAACAACATCTTCGTGTTCGCCCTGCCGGACCGCGAGTAATCAGCCCCGCGCGCGCACGCAAGGGGCTAGGGCGTGTACCAGATCGGAGACGACCAGGCACGTTCCTGAATCGTGGCTGCCACGTCGAGGCGTGGCTCGACCCCAGCCCGCAACGCATCCCAAGTCGACCAGCGGCAGGTGGGGTTCTCCAGCACCCGCAGATAGTAGAATGCGCGAGCGCTCGGATCGAAATCCGGGTCCGACCAGATGGTCTTGAGCTCGGCCGCGCCCACGCCGTTACTGATGGCGCACGTATCGAGATCGACGCTGGCGCCGTTGTCGGGACACCGGTGGGTCTCGGCATCAACTGTCAGACCGTCCGAGCAGGCGACATCGTAGACCATCTCCTGGGTGGCACCCTCCTCGACCCAGCCCTTGACGACCTGCACCCGTTGCAACGGTGCGGCCAGCGGGTCGCGCGTCGCCCAGACGACAAAACTCGGTGCCGTCTCGCCAGTCGGCAACAGGTCCCCACCCATCGGCACCCCGCGCTCGTAGGCCTGCGAGACCAGAGAGGCATCGTCGACATCGAGCCCTTCGATACCGACACCGCCAAAGAACCGAACACGAATCCGTGAGCCGGAGGTGGCGAACGTCTCCTTGCGACGCATGGCGTCGAACAAGCTTTCCCGTGTGTTCTCCTCCGCCCATACTCCGGCCAACCCCGATCCGCCGTTGGTAATCGCCGATGTCGTCCCGTAGGCGCGCCCGCTGCCATCGTCAATCGTTGGGGCGTCCCCCCCCGACGCGACCGGCACCGACCCCCGCCGCACGCCGTCAGCCTGCTGCAGGCCAGACGGTCCTGTATAGTTTTCTTCGCTGAAGATTCCGGCGGCCACGTGGGTATCGCTCGACCCGATAAAACCGAGCTTGTAGGGATTGGCCACGCCGCCTTCTTCGATCTCGAGTCCACGGCGAAGCCCGTCACGCATGTAGCTGCCTGGCGGCTCGCTCAAAATCTGGGTCGACACGCGGTAGGGCATGATTTCGAAGTCGGCCCATTCATCGTTTGGCGACAAGGCGGGATGTGTCTCGGAGGTGCCCTTCGCCTGCGTCATCTCGGCGATCGGCTCGTTGCGCGCACGCCGGGCCGTGTAGTCGTCGTCAATCGCGCCACCCTCAAAGTATTCCCGTTCGAACATGCGACCGCCGGATCCATTCATGTTGTGGGGAATCGCCAGCGCGTCCATGCCGGCCGCGCGCCACTCGTCCATCTTTGACCACAGGTCTTCGGGGTTGAATGAATCGAGCCGAGAGAACGGCGCGTCCGGGCCGCGGTTACCGCGGAACACGACGTTGCGGTGCAGGTTGGCGTAGACGCCGCCGGAGCCCGCCGATGTGTATTCGTACCCGATGAACGCCGTGAAGGTTCCGGGGACGTTGTGACGATTCGCGGCGGCGATGGTCTCGCTCCACGCGGACCGCACGACGTCCATGTTCAGATGCTCGCGTATGCTCGGGTCGGCATCGCTCATGAAGCGGACATACGGTTGCATCGCAGCGAAGATACCCTGCCGCTCCGCGACCGTCTCGGCCGCGCGCACCGTCTCGGCGACCGGATGGTCATAGGCGGGCGAGTCCGGGTCGGTCATGGCCGGCAACATGCCGAGATAGTTGGCATGGTCGGCAACCATCTGGAAGTCTAGCGGGCGATCGAGTTGGAGCTCAAAGCCGGCCGGGTGCGCGATGGCGTTGCCTTTCGCGAATTCGTATGCCGCGTCGGGGTCTGCACGAGTTCCGAACGCGAACGCGTCATAGGAATTGCGGGTGTGCACATGGAGGTCCCCGAAAAACGCGTTTCGCTCTGACGGCGAGGCGATCGGCGCCACCGCGGTTCTGTCCGTTGATGCGTCCCCAGACGTCGCGTCGTCAGACACGGTCCCTGAGCACGCTGTCAGCAGACAACTACTCGCCAGAAACGCTGTGCCTGGTCGCATGCATGCCTCCCTCTCGCCTCGACAATATACTACGTGGTCAGCAGCCCATGGCCTCGATGCGGCATGACGCGGGCTACCACCCGGTCGGCACGATGGACACGACGCGGTCGATGAACCAGTAGGCCGATACGACCCCCATGACGTAGATCGGCAATTGCACGGCGGCGGCCGGCAACGGCAATGGACTGACCCGGAAGAGCCGCACGATCGCGAGCAGGACACCGACGACCAGGAGCTGGCCGATCTCGACCCCGGCATTGAACAGGAAGAGCGCCATGGCCCTCGCCTGCTCCGGCAGACCGATTTCAGACAGCGCACCGGCGAACCCGAACCCGTGCAGAAGACCGAAACCAAAAGCGATCGCCCAGGGCCAGCGCCGCATCAGCGATGGCTCAGTCTCAGCGTCCTGGATCAGCTCGACCGCTAGGAACAAGATACTTAGCGCGATCACCGCCTCTACTGGTCGCTGCGATAACGTCAGGACTCCCAACGTCGACAACGCGAGGGTGATGCTGTGCGCCACGGTGAAGGCGGTCACCACCTGCACCAGTTGCCTCGGTTTGCGGACGAAGAAGGTCAGGCCTACGACAAACAGAATGTGGTCAAAACCGAAGAGCAGATGCTCCACGCCGAGCCGGAGGTAGGTGGGAACCCCCAGGCCACCAGCGGTCTCCTCACTTAGTCGCACCCGTGGAGCATCCGGTCGCAAGAGGTGATCGACCGCCGTCCCGTCCTGCCACCGCACCCGAAGCAGCACGTCGGTCAGGGTACGTGGGAGCCCCTCGATCTCCACTGTTATGCCCTGCATGCCGCCGTCGGTGCAGGTCATCACCCATCGCTCGAGCAAGGCGGTCTCGGTGACCTCCGGCACGGCGCGGTCGGTCGGCGTGCACCGGTTCGAAAATTTCGGGGTCAGCGGCAGACGCATCGCAAGCTCGGGGTCACCACTCGGCAAGAGCGGCTGCTTCCACCGCACCTCGACACGCCCTGACGGCACCTCCGACAGCTCGAGATAGGCGGGTCTGACCTCGTGGGCCAGGAGGACGGGTGGACTGAGGGCCACCAGGCAGACGAGGATGGCCCCGAGAGAAGCGTATCGGTGTGTCACATGTCTCGGCATGTCAAGACACAGCAGCCAGCCTACGGCTGCTCAGGCGGTTGTTCGACCGCTGGCTCCGCTGGCAACCGCAATTCGTATCGCGCCCGGACCTCCGCGAAGGCCGCGTCGTTCTGCCCGCGTCGGCGGTCCGCAACCAGATCCTCCACGACCCGGTGGCGGACCTCGTCGAGTGAGGGCTCCCGGGGCGTCGTTCGGCTCACGATCCGAACCAGGTGGGTGCCGTACGCCGATGGGATTGGCCCCTGCCACCCGATGGTGCCCAACGTCGGGAGCGCTTCCGTGAACTGCCGTCCGAACAGGTCGGCAATCTCCTGATCGGTCCGCCCAGCATATTCCCGCCGCAGCATGAAGGGGTCACCCAGTTGCCGCCAGCGATCATCCGTGGTCGTGCTCAGCGCGCGGAGCAAGACCCGTGCGTCACCCACCGGGTCAGGTCGTCGCTCATCGCTCAGAAACACGTGAGTGAACGTGGTCCGAATCGGCTCACGATACCGGGCGGCGTGCATCACGTGGTACGCCTCCACCTCATCCTCTGTCGGCGACTCCATGGCGCCGACGTCTTCCAGTAGGAAGGTCATTTTCTGAGCCAGCCGTCGGCGCACGATGGTGTCGTCGCGATCGAGTCCAAGACGGAGCGCCTCACGGTACAGAATTTCCTCTTTTGCCGCGTCCTCCACCAGCCCCCGCAACTCATCCGCGGCGGGTGGCCGTCCCCACTGCGCCGTCCAGCGCTCGCGGATACCCTGGAGCTGCGATGCGGTCACCTCGATGGTTCGGCTCGGGGTGTCTTCGGGATCCCGCCATCGCTCGAGCGCGAAGACACCGCCCCCAAGCAGGAGAAAAATCACAAGCGGTCTGAGACTTCGGAACAGGGTCATCGGAGGCCGGGGCCGGTCACGGAACGATCCGATTATGCCACCAGTACGTCTCGCGCGGTCCGGTCTAGGTGACCCGCCGTACCACCTCTCCTCGCGTGGCAAAAGGAGAGCAATCCCCTAGGGCGCGCCACAAACCGGGCTGCCGTTCCTATAGGTCGTGAACCAGGCTAATGCGTCAGTCCCTGGATTTTGGGAAGACCAATCGATTTTTGTCTCAGCGGCGGCTGCGCCTTCGAATTCCGCGTGGCTCGTACAAGCGGTGCGACTATATCACTCAGGTCAGTCGCAATGGGAGGTCCCGAAGCCGCGTTCCGGTCAGG
>DQEK01000258.1:0-4091 GCA_003533545.1 Acidobacteriota bacterium
GCCATCCTGTCGCCGAGTCTTCCCTTACTGCGGGTCAACGTGACCCCCTTCGGCCACGGGCGACCCGAAAGCAGGCCATCCACGCCGGCGCCGGTCGAGTGTACCCATCGGATTGACGAGTGCTCAAGATCTACCGGCACTGTGAAACCGACCAGTACGTCGGCCCATGTTTGGTCTTCGGCAGTGAGACTGTCGGCGGTCCGGACCCGGCAGTTGAGGTCGGGCCGTCGCGTGGTCACGTAGGCGGCGATCTCGTCACCACGGGTGTCGCAGACTAGGATTTTCGAGAACCGGGGACGAGTTGTGGTACCCATGGCCTACCGTGGGTAGCTACGACCGCGCAATTGAGACTCCCCCGGACACCCGCCCCACCGTAATATATTCGCACGAACACGTCCCTGCGCTTCGCAGAGACCGTTTGCCAGGGTCGATCCGCGGGTGCCCCGAGTGGCCGATGAGTAACCATGTCGAATCCCCAGAGTTTTGACTCGCACATAGCGGGGCCAAGTCTGTTGTTTCTTTGTGTGGCGAATTCAGCGCGAAGCCAGATGGCCGAGGGTCTGGCCCGAGCGCGATTTGGAGACCGGGTGAGAGTGCAAAGCGCGGGATCACGCCCGGGGAAGCTTCATCCGCATGCGGTCGCTGTGCTGGCCGAGGTTGGTGTCGACATTTCGAGCCAACGGGCCAAGCACATCGATGCGATTGACCAGGCGAACGTCGATACCGTTATCACGTTGTGCGACGAGGAGATCTGCCCGGTGCTTGCGGACGCCGTGACACATTTAGCGTGGCCTCTGGTAGACCCGGTCGGTTCTACTGTTCCCGCGGTGAATCAACTCGAACGGTTCAGGGCGGTACGGGACGAACTCGTCCGCCGTCTCGACCACTTGTGTGTCGACATGAATGGCGTGGCACGGCGACCGGACGGGAGCCTACCGGGTGACAGCGGTTAGACGTGAGTTCGTTCCTCTGCCTTCCGCGGCTTGTTCCGGTGAGGGTAGAACTCCACACTCGGTGCTGCTCGGTTCGTTCCATTTCGTGAGTGCCATTGGCGTCCGCTGGCGGTCGCACCGTGTTTGGTGCGCCGGCCCGAAGTCCGGAGGCGCAGGCCCAGGGTCTCGGAATGGACCCAAGCGTGACATAAGATGGGGCGGCGATGATCCTCCCGCTCGGTGACGAACCCAATCCCCGGAGCCTCCCGGTCGTTACCTACGCGTTGATGCTGATCAACTGCGCGACCTACCTCTTCGTTTCGCTCCCTCTGAGTTTTGTCGGCCCGGAGCCCGGTGACCCGGTTGTCCTCGAATATCTAGGTGCAATCGAGGAGTCAATGGCGCGACCGCTTTCGCCTCGCGGGGTTAACGCCATTGTTCAAGGGTTGCGGCAGTATGACCTGTTCGTTTTTGAATGGGGGTTTCGTCCTGCAGCTCCTCAAGCGTTGAATCTGCTGACGGCCATGTTTCTGCACGCCGGCTTCCTGCACTTGGCCGGCAACATGTTGTTCCTGTGGATCTACGGCGACAATGTGGAATACCGCCTTGGGCGCATGCGGTATCTGGCGACGTATCTGGGCACCGGCGTCGCCGCCACATTGTTTCATCTGATGCTGGCTAGTTCGTCGCCCCTGCCCCTGCTCGGCGCGTCGGGCGCTATTTCTGGCGTGCTCGGTGTCTATTTTGTTTGGTTCCCTCGGAACCGGGTCCGCCTCTGGGTCATGCTTTTCCCGTTCTTCATGCACGTGATTAAAGCACCGGCCCGTTGGGTGCTCGGCTTTTATGTCGTCGCGGATAACCTACTGCCGCTCCTCTTAGGAAGTCGTGGTGGTGGCGTTGCCTACGGCGCGCACATCGGCGGTTTCTTCGGTGGGGTGCTGGTCGCCTGGGCGATTAACCGGCGGTCGCTCACAACGAAATCCATCGACTTTGAGACGTCTTCGTTGCCGAACGAACCCGGCGCCGCTGCTGGTAGCCTGTCATCGCTGGTTGCGGGAGGCGACTACGAAGCCGCGGCCCGCGTGTATGTCGGCCTCTCGTCTGGGGAAACCCGTCGGGCGCTCACCGAGCCTCAATCGTTACGCCTTGGTCACTGGATGGCGGCGAGAGGCCACCCGCACGCGGCGCTATCGGTCTTCCAGCGTCAGCTACGCGACTATCCGATCGGGGATGGGGCAGCGGACGCCCATGTTGCGGTCGGATTACTGCAACTCCGGACATTCGGCCAACCGACTGCAGCCTACCAGCATTTGGTCGAGGCACTTGGCCTCGACCCCAGTCCAGAAACCGAGACCTTGGCTCGCCAGGGACTATCGCAGATTGCGGCGCTACAAAAATTTCAACTCAACTCCACATAGGACCGTTGGTCCTCGGAGCCCTGGCACGGATCATTGCTCGGAACATTGAAGCTTCGCTATAATCACCGGCCCCGCTGTTGGTGGGAGGTCGTTCAATGGTAGGACACGCGGCTCTGGACCGTGTAATCGGGGTTCGAATCCCTGCCTCCCAGCCAAATCTTGATCCTCGCGAAAGCTGATCCGGCGGGGGTGCTCACAGCGGCGACCCGTAGTATCGTGCGTGGGAACAGATCGAAGGGCTGACACGATGCCGCGTGCAGGCACGAAGTCGTGCTACATTCGGACCGGTTACTGACATGAAGTGCGTAATGCTCGGCTGGCGGGTTGGCGCGTCAGCGCTGATCTTAGGTTTGGTCTTTGGGTGCGGCATGCCCGAGTCGGATTCGGGCGATGACGCGTTGACCCCTGCCGCCAGTGGTGGCGCCGTCGCTGGTGCTTATGTAGTGGATCCGTTTTGGCCACGTCCACTGCCCGACGGGTGGCTACTGGGTAACGTTGTTGGGGTTGCGACCGATTCTCGGGACCATGTCTGGCTCATCCATCGCCCGAACAGCCAATCGGGTGCGGCCGAGACACCGCCAGTAATCGCCTTCGACACAGAGGGTGTCGTCGTGCACAGTTGGGGTGGCCCAGGTGAGGGTTACGACTGGGGCACGCAGACCCATGGTATCTACGTGGACCATGAGGACAACGTTTGGGTTGGTTTCGGCGGCGGGCTTCCGTACGACCCGACCGCAAGGGCGACGACGGACAATGCGCTGGTGCTCAAGTTCACGCCGGACGGCGAGTTTCTGTTGCAGATCGGAGACTTCGGCGTTGGAACCGAGGGAAGCGACAGCACTATGTTTCTCGGGCAACCGACGGACGTCTGGGTAGACGCGGAGACCGGCGAGGTCTACATCGCGGACGGCTACACGAACCGCCGCGTCATTGTGTTCGACGGGCTCACTGGTGAATACGTGCGGCACTGGGGTGGGTATGGCAACGTCCCTGATGACGGACCGGTGCCAAGGTTTAGCCGAAATGCGGAACCTCCCAGTCAGTTCAGCACGCCCCACTGCGTGAACGGTGCTACCGACGGGCTGGTCTACGTCTGCGACCGAGGGAACCAGCGTATCCAGGTTTTTCAAAAGGACGGGACGTTCGTCGACGAGGCGTTCATCGAGGCGGACCTAGGGGGTGATCAACTCGGTGGAACCCCCTGGGACATTGCGTTTTCCCGGGACCCGGCACAGCGGCAGATGCTGGTGGTTGACGGTGGTGGTCACGCGGTCCACATACTGGAGCGCGGCTCGCTTGAGGTCACCGAGAGTTTTGGTCGGCGTGGGCGTTGGGCTGGCCAGTTCGAGTCGCCCCACAATCTTGCGCTCGACTCCCTTGGCAACCTCTTCGTCGGCGAAACCCTTGACGGTCGTCGCATCCAGAAGTTCGTACTTCAGTCAGGCAATCTGAACGCGATGTACTCACCGGAGTAGTTACCGCCGCCCACCGCCACCACGATGTACTGACGTTCGTTGACCAGATAGGTCATCGGTGAGCCAGACTGTTGCGCTGGCATGTAGACCGCTCCGACTTCAACCCCGGTCGCCTTGTCGTATGCGCGGAGCATTGAGCCGCGTTGGGGCCCGCCGTCGACGGCATGGGCGCTACAATCCCCGCTTACTAGTAGAGTCGAGGTGACCAGTAGTCCGACCAGCCCAGAACAGGTCTCGCCGGTCGGCGGAATGTCGAGTCCCGCGAG
>DQEK01000258.1:4481-5146 GCA_003533545.1 Acidobacteriota bacterium
TCGTCGACGTCGATCGCGGAGAGGCGCCCGTAAGGGGGCTTCGCTAGTGGTAAGCCGCGCACGTTGAGGTCGCGGAGTCCCCCGTGCCCAACGCCTCGGGTGGCGGTGCCTTTCACGTAGCGCATGTCCGACAGTTCCGGGTCTGGCGGTGGGATGAGCTCCCACGAGTAGAAGTTGGCTTGGGACGGTACATAGACTGTGCGGGTCTCGGGATCGAAGGCACCACCTGGCCAATTGGTACCGCCGCTGCCAGCTCCAAGTCCAAGTGTTGCGATTGGGCCATCGGCCCGACTCACGACTGGCGGAGTGAAAATCGGTCCGAGCCGGTAACGGGACACTAGGTCGATCGCCTCGGCTCGTAGCTCAGGCGTAAAATTGATTAGGTCGTCAATGGATGAGCCTTGTCTGTCGTAGGCGGGCGGTCGGGTGGGAAACGGTTGGGTCGGAGAGTACCACTCGCCAGGTACATCACCTTGCGGGACCGGTCGTTCTTCGATTGGCCAGACCGGCTCACCGGTTTCGCGGTCCAGAACGTAGAGGAACGCCTGTTTGCCAGGCTGCGCCACCGCCTTGATCGGACGCCCGTCGACGACGATGTCGATCAGGATGGGAGCGCACGCCATGTCGAAGCCCCAGATCGGATGGTGGACGAACTGGAAATGCCA
>DQEK01000056.1 GCA_003533545.1 Acidobacteriota bacterium
CGCCATGCGCGACGATCGTTTGCCGCGCAAGCCGCTTCCACGGGTCGACCAGTAGGCGCTCCGCGTTTCATGAGGCCCTCCTTCTTTTACGGTTGGCTCATCGTGGTCACAGCCGGACTCTGCTACGGGTTCGGCATGTCGCCGGTGTACTACAGCTGGAGTATTTTCGCACCCAGCCTGATCGCCGATCTTGGGGTTGGCCGGGGAGACGTCGGCGGCGTGTTCGGATTATTCACGGCCCTCTTTCAGTCGGTTGGCGTCCTTGTGGGACTGGCCATCGTGCGTTTCGGTCTGCGTAGCGTGATGGTGGCGGGGTTTTGCACGACGACAGCGGGCCTGCTGTTTCTCAGCACGGCCGACAGTGCGCTGGACTGTTACATCGGGTTCTCGATTTTGGGCGGTATCGGGGTGGGATTCTCGACCATCGTACCAGCGCAGACTCTCGGTCAGAACTGGTTTCTTCGACGGCGTGCTTTAGTGATCGGCGTCATTTTTGCGTTCGGCGGTGTGGTTGGCTGGCTTGTGGCACCGGTCGATGCCTGGGTGCTTGAGCACTACCAATGGCGAATTGGATGGATCGGGATCGCGGGGGTCTCCATGGTGCTGGCGCTTCTGGCCGGAGCTCTCGTGCGCGAAACTCCGGAGTCGATGGGACAGGTCCGCGACGGGGCCGTTCCTCCGACAGAAGGGGGCCGGGATGACGCGGCGCCACTCGCCGCTATCTCGGACCGGTGGACGGCCGCGCAGGCGGTTCGGACCCCGCAATTCGCACTCATGTTGGTGTGCGGAGTAGCCTATTCGGCTCCATTCAACACTGCGGTTGCTCATCTGACGTTGCATCTCACGGACGTCGGTCACCCAAACGCGGTCGCTATCGGTCTGGTCGGCACGATGGCGCTTATTTCAATCGGTGGGCGGGTGATGGGGGCCGCCGGAGACTGGATTTCCCCCCAGTGGGCGTTGGCCGTTGCGCTCGCCTTGGAAGGGCTCGGCGCGGGCGGGCTGTTGCTGGCGGCAGACTCCACGCTGGCGTTGGTTGCGGTCGCGTTGATCGGTCTCGGGTTTGGTATGGCCTACATCAGTGTTCCGGTCGTCTTTTCACACTTTTTTGGCCGGAAGGCTTTCTCGGTAACGACCGGTATCAGAATGACGATTACCGGGGTGTTGGCCGGATTGGGTCCGTGGCTGGCTGGCCTGGCGTTCGACGCAACCGGGAGCTATACCGGCGCGTTCGTAGGTCTGATGCTGGTCTGTTGGGCTGGCGGGGCCTGTGCCGCCGCGATGCGACATCCTGGGTCGCCCCCGCGCCCAATTTGAGTCCGTGCGACGGAGGGGGCGTTCGCGGTTGTCCTTCCGGTCCGTCGTGCGGTCGACTGAGGTAAGCTGACACCCGCAGTTCAGGCACTCGCTACGGAGGACCGGATACATGGCAATGCGAACGTTGATCGCTTTGGTGGGGATTGCACCCCTCATGCTGGTGAACTGTGGTGGCGGTGCGTCGGGACCGGCCCCGTCGACGCAAACGATTGGCGAACGCCCTGGTGCGCGAGACGTGCAGGCGAGTGCCGACACCCTCCCTGTTATTCCCCGGGACGAGGTCCAGAAGAGTCAGAGTGGAGCGGTGTTCCAACGAGTGGCCAACACTGATATCGAGGTGGTCTACGATCGACCTGTCGCCCGTGGGCGTGACCTTTTCGGCGGCATTGTCGCTTACGACGAGGTTTGGAATCCAGGTGCGAATGATGCGACCGCTGTGTCGTTCAGTCGTAACGTGACTGTCAACGGCGAGTCGCTGGCGGCCGGCCGGTACTCGTTGTGGGCGATTCCCCGCGTCGGGGACTGGACGATTATCTTCAGCACGGCGGCTGACGTCTATCACACGCCGTATCCGGGCGAGGAGCACGACGCGCTTCGGCTCGTGGTTGCACCCGTGTCTGGCAATCACATTGAGTCACTGGCCTACTACTTCGCCATGGTTGAAGAGAAGGACACCGAATTGCGGTTGCACTGGGGTGAAACGATCATCCCCCTGCTGATCACAGTGCCATAGGCCGCGATTGAGTTAGGGAGAGAAGTGCGGTGAGCGTCCAACGCCCCACGTCTGAAACTGACGACACACATGTCTCGCGGCGGGAGTTTCTCCGCGCCTCCGCGGCTTCGGGAGCTCTCGTGGCCAGTGGCTCGATCGCCTGCCGCCCAGCGTCGCCGCCTGAGTCCGACGTCGTTCCTGCAGCGTTACCGCCGACCGATTCCGCTGATTTCCCCCTTGAAGAGATGACCATCGGCGGCCTGCGGGAGGCGATGGCGAGCGGAGAGTGGACCGCGAGGTCGGTTACCGAAGCCTACCTGGTCCGTATCGAGCAGTTGAATCAGCAAGGACCAGAACTACGCGCGGTGATCGAGACGAATCCCGATGCGGCGTTACTCGCCGATGTGCTGGATCGCGAACGCGGGTTGCAGGGGGCTCGTGGCCCACTTCACGGAATTCCAGTTGTGCTGAAAGACAACATCGATACTAGCGACCGGATGACCACGACCGCCGGTTCGCTGGCGCTTGCCGGGTGGGTACCGCCAAGGGATTCCACTGTTGCTGATCGGTTGCGGGCGGCGGGGGCTGTGTTACTTGGGAAGGCTAACTTAAGTGAATGGGCAAACTTTCGATCAACCCGTTCGTCCAGCGGTTGGAGCGCCCGCGGAGGGCAGTGTCGGAACCCGTACGTACTTGACCGCAACCCCTGCGGCTCAAGTTCTGGGTCTGGGGTTGCCGTGTCAGCGAACCTAACGATGGTGGCCATCGGTACCGAAACCGACGGGTCGATCGTCTGTCCGTCGACGGCGAACGGAATTGTCGGTATCAAGCCCACAGTGGGACTAGTCAGTCGGGCTGGTGTGATTCCGATCTCTCATACGCAGGACACGGCCGGTCCGATGGCTCGGACGGTGCGAGACGCCGCCCTTGTTCTGGGGGCACTCGTGGGCGTCGATCCCAGAGACCCGGCGACCGCAGAGAGCGGGACCTTCGGACAGACCGACTACACCCCGTTTCTGGACCGCGATGGCTTGCGGGGCATGCGAATCGGTGTCGCTCGTCGCTTTCTCGGTTTTCACAGCGCCGTCGACCAGTTGGTTGAGAACGCCGTCGACGTGATGCGTTCCGCTGGAGCGGTTGTCGTCGACCCGGTCGACCTTCAAGCAGGCGGACGCACCTCGGAATCTGGCGTGGTTGCGAATCTCGGGGCCGCTGAGGCCGAAGTCTTGTCGTACGAGTTCAAGGCCGGGCTGAACGCCTATCTCGCTGCCCGCAGACCGGACGCCGAGGTGCGATCGCTGGCGGACGTTATCGCATTCAACGAGCGGAACGCCGACACCGAGATGCCCTACTTCGGCCAGGAACGCCTGATTGAAGCGGATGCCAAGGGGCCACTGTCTGACCCGCGCTATCTGGCAGCCCTGGCTGCGTCACGTCGGCTGTCTCGCGCCGAGGGTATCGATCGCACGATGGACGACCACCAACTCGACGCTATCGTTGGCCCGACCGGCGGACCTGCTTGGGTGACTGACTATGTCAATGGCGATCATTTCGGCGGCAGCAGTTCGAGATATCCTGCCGTGGCCGGGTATCCCAACATCAGCGTGCCAGCCGGCGACGTGCACGGCCTTCCTGTCGGGGTGTCCTTTTTCGGTCGCGCCTGGAGCGAACCGACGCTCATTCGAATTGCCTACGCGTTTGAACAGATCATCCAAGCCCGCTTGGTGCCGGCCTTTCTCCCAACGCTGACGTGACAGGGCAGGGGCCGCTGATCACCCGGCGAGGGGCCGAGCTGATCTCGGCAGCCGTGGCCATCTGGAGCGTGTTCATCGGACTCCTGAAAAAGCCGACATTGCTCGGATGGCGTGCTTCAATGGGTTGAGTGAATTACTTCGCACGCGGTTTCTGTATGTGCGAGTTGGCCCAGTTCAACATTTCGGCAACCGTGTGGAGCACCGATTCGCGCGCGACATAGCCATGTGACTCGTGAGGAAGAGTCACGTAGCGGACGGTGGCGCCATGTCCCTTGAGCGCCATGTACATCCGCGCCGACTGTATTGGAAACGTGCCCGAGTTGTTGTCGGCCTCACCGTGAATGAGCAAGATCGGTTCATTAATGGCGTCGGCGTGGAAGAACGGCGACATGGCGGCGTAGATCGCGGTCGCGTCCCAGAACGTCCGTCGTTCGTTCTGGAACCCGAATGGCGTCAGCGAGCGATTGTAGGCGCCGCTGCGGGCAATGCCCATCTGGAACAGGTCCGAGTGAGCGAGTAAGTTCGCGGTCATGAAGGCACCGTA
>DQEK01000267.1 GCA_003533545.1 Acidobacteriota bacterium
CCAACGCCGATGGCACGACGACTGCCTGGGAGGTCGAGATGGGGACCGCGGTGATGATGAGTCGGCGCGGATGGACCCCGGACACGATTCAAGCGGGTGACGAAGTGAAGTTCGTGGGACAACCGTCGCGTGCCCCTGGGACGTTCGGCGTCTGCTGTGCTGAGCTGAGTAGACCGGACGGCAGTCCGCTTCGACCGTAACCGGTCCGTCGGGCTCGTGTGTTAGCGAGACGGGGATGCGCTCTCGACCGACCCGACACTGGGCGTCGCATCGTCCGGGTACCAGAAGCGCGAATGACAGTTCTCGCAAGCCACGTATAGGCGGTCGCCGCTGGCGAGTAGTGCGTCCACGTCTCGGGCACGCACCGCCTCGAGCGTGACACCTCCTGCGTCACGCAGTTCCCGTGCCGAGCGCGCCCACGCCCTCGGCTCAGCGGCCACGCGGGCGGCGATGTCGCTTGGTTCGAGGTCCACTCCTGGAAGCTCTGAAACCGATCCAGCGGCTGCGATGGGGCGGTCATCTATCTGGAGCAGGTTCCCCGATTCAGCCAATACGACGGCGCTGCGTTCCAACGCGTTCCAGTCATCGTCCGTCTCGGGGCGACGCTCGTCGAGCCCGGCTGCGGTTGAGGTGATGACCACGGCGTCCCAGATCGCGTCGGCGGCAGGGTCCACCAGCGATCGCATGAGGTCCTCGACCGTCGCTGTCGGTTGGAGATCGTCCTGTGGGGCCTGCGACGGTTCGGGTGCAGGGACCTCGCAGGCGACCAGCGACGCTACGACGAGCACAGGGAGTGCGCGTGCGAGGGGCCGACCGGTGGGTATTAGGGACACCGGTAGGTGTTCTCGAGCGCTCGGAGCACGAGTTCCGTGTCGTTTTCTGGGAGCGCTAGGGGATTGTTCTCAAGATACTGGACCACGACCCACACCGCTTGGGCAGCGGTGGCTTGTGGTGGCCGGCAGAAGCGATCGGGCATCAGCGTCTCGACCATCTCGACCACGCCGTGCAATAGGCCAGCGCAGTAGCCCATCCCGAACGGGCCGCGTTCGATTGCTTCTTCGCGGCCGGCGCCTGTCCGACCGAGGAACTCAAAGTAACGGCGACAGTTTTGTACCAGTTCCGTACCGGTCCCTGCCGTGTCCTGGCTCGTCTGACCAGTGTCGCTCGGTTGCGCGGTCGCGAGGAATAGGAGGATGAGGAAGACACCGGCCCTCTTCATAGTGCACAGTATACGGGTAGGTGGGGTTGGGCCGCACTGGCACGTCAGTGCCGCTCGAATAGCAACGAATGATGGGTTCTTCCGAGATAGCGAGGCAGGTATGGCATCGATACGTTCCCGAATCCGTTGCTCGTATGTAACGGCGGGTTTGTCCGTTCTGGGGCTCGTCGCGGTATTGGTCCTCGTTGCCGATGCGGTGGGAGCGCAAACGCCCAACCGAGTAGGTTTCACTGAGGATCAGGCCGAGCAAGGGCGGGTCACGTATGCCGAACGCTGCGCGTCGTGCCACGGTGACGCGCTTGACGACGGCGAGGTCGGTCCGCCGCTCAAGGGGGTAGCCTTCCGAGAGCGATGGCGGGCGGAGACCCCTGACGCACTCTTTAATTTGACCGCCGACACGATGCCTCAGGATCAACCCGGTGTGCTGGATAGCGGTGCCTACGCTGCGCTGGTAGCTTTCCTGTACCGGGAGAACGGGTCATCCGCTGGTCCGGATCGGCTGCCGGACGATCCCAACTTGCTGGCGGCCCTGAGGCCGCCACGGTGGCCTCGCGGCCAGGGTGGCGGCCTGGCTCCTGGTGCGGCGCTGCCACCGTATCCGGCCCGGGCGAATCCGGTGGGTGGCTTGACTGCGGTGACCGACGGGATGCTCGAGAACCCGCCGCCAAGCGACTGGCTTTTGTGGCGCCGCACGTATGACGCGCACGGTTTCAGCCCTCTCGATACGATTGACCGGACGAATGTCGATGACCTGCGAGTGGCCTGGAGCTGGTCGTTGCCTCCAGGACCGAACGAGTCGACGCCGATCGTGCGCGATGGCGTGCTGTTCATGCATGGTTACGGCGATGAAGTGCAGGCTCTCGATGGGGAAACCGGCGACTTGTTGTGGCAGTATTCCCGCCGTTTGCCGCGTGGCACCGCCCCGAGCGTGAAGCGAGGGATGTCGCTGTACGGAACGCGTCTGTATGTCCCGACTTCCGATGCGCACATTGTGGCGCTCGACGCGGCGAGCGGACGCGTGGTGTGGGATAAGCCGGTGGCTGACCGCGAGGAAGGTTACCGCTTGACGGGTGGCACCCTGGTGGCGCGCGGCAAGGTGATGGTGGGTACCACTGGGCGCGTTGGTGGCGGCAATTACATCGTGGCACTTGACACCGAGACCGGAGATGTTGCTTGGCGTTTCGCCACCATCGCCCAGCCGGGTGAACCGTTCGGTGAGAGCTGGAACGGCTTGCCGGTTGAGGAACGTAACGGGGGGTCGGTCTGGATTCCGGGCAGCTACGATCCGGTGAATAACTTGGCGTTCTTTGCCCCAGGCAACACCTACGATACTGGTCCCTTGCGCGACCGTGTGTCGGACCCGAGTGTGACCAACGACGCGCTCTATCTTGATGCCACTTTG
>DQEK01000014.1 GCA_003533545.1 Acidobacteriota bacterium
CTGTCCGACCAGCTGGTCGGACAGGCCGTGACGCGGTCCTACGGATTCGATGGCGAACGGTTGCGAGTGCTCGCTCCTGGTGAGGCTGCGACCTTTCTTGGCTTTCAAGTGTCACGGGATGATCTCGGTTTAGGTATCCGATCGTTCCGGGGCGGTATGGGTAGTTTGGTGTTGGCATTAATCGCTCATCTTGACGGCCGGGTCGGCCTCCGAACCGGGATGGCGGCCGACTATATCGAGTTGCGGTCTGCTGGTGTCCGCGTTGTGCTAGACGACGGTGGGAGTTTAGAGACGGACGCCGTGATCGTTGCCACTCCTGCGCGGGTAGCGGCGAGCTTGCTGCAGCACAACTTCGACCCGCAGGCTAGTGCACTCTTGGCGGCACCCGTGCTCTCGAGTGTTACCGTCGAACTGGCTTTCGCACGTGGGGCTGTCGATCACCCACTCGACGCCACCGGCTTTGTGGTTGCGCAAGACGCCCAGCAGGACGGCCTCAGAGCCTGCACCTTTACCAGTACAAAGTTTGCCGACCGCTCGACATCGGAGCGGGTCTTGCTGCGGTTGTTCTTTCGCCCCGAGGCGGAACAGCTTGAGGGATCTCTCGCGGTCAACGACGAGGGCTGGGTCGGTCGTGCGACGGAGGGTCTTCGCCGGGTGCTGCGTGTAACGGAGGAGCCGCTTGCCAGTTGGGTTTCGCACTGGCCCGATGCGCTGCCGGTTTTTGACGATGCCCATCGGGCCGCCGTCGCGCAGTTAGAGACCCGTCTGGAGGGTGCGCCCATTGAGCTTGCCGGTTCGGCGTTTCATGGTCCAGGCATCGACGCCGCGGTACGATCTGGCGAGCGCGCGGCGGAGCGCCTTCTGGCGCGGCTGGCGTGATGTTCTTTCGGTTCCCGCACCAGCAGGGCCCCGAGCCCATCTCATCAGAGTCTTTATCAGCATCAGTGAAAGTCCCGGCTTGACACGTCAGTGGGCTGTTGTTCAGGGTGGGGAGGCCATAGCTTGTCGGCCACAAGATGTACTACGCCGTCCGCCTTCTGTATCTTGCCGGTGACACCGAGAAATGAGGCGGTTTTGGCAATCAGCGCGTGTTCGTCGAACACGGTCTTCCAGATCACCACGTTCACGAATCCGGTTTCATCTTCCAAGGTCATGAACACGACTCCAGCCGCGGTACTGGGACGCTGACGACAGATGACGAGGCCGGCGTAACGGGTTTGCTGTTCATGGCGCATTGTTGCGATGGTGCGGGCGTCGGGCAGACGCTGGGCCGTCAGCGCGCTACGCAGTGTCACCAGTGGGTGCCCCCGTGGGCTGTGTGAGCTGCTGCGATAGTCCCACACGATGTTCTGCTGTAGGTTGAGTGCCTCAAAGGCAGGGGTGTCGTCCTTTGTGGGGGGGCCAAGCAGTGCGGACGTGGGAGAGTGGCTCAGGCCACGGACCTCCCACAGCGCCTCGCGACGCCGTGGCTGCAGCATCGCGAGCGCACCGGCTTCGGCCAGACGGCTCAGTGCACGTTCGTCGAGTCCGGTTCTAGAGACGAGGTCGTTGATCGAGTCGAATGGCGTGTTCCGGCGGGCGGTTTCGATCCGAGTCCAGTCGCGAGTCTCGGACAGCCCCTTGACATATCGGAGACCCATACGCACCGCGAACCGCTCTGTGTGCGTCTCGAGGGTGCAGTGCCACTGGCTGCGGGTGATGTCGACCGGACGCATCTCGATGTTGTGTCGCTTGGCGTCGTCCACGATGGTTGCCGGTGCGTAAAATCCCATCGGCTGGGCGTTGAGCAGCGCGCAGGCGAATACATCTGGGTAGTGACACCGGATCCAAGAGGTGGCGTAGGCAATCAACGCGAAACTAGCGGCATGGCTTTCAGGGAAGCCGTACTCGCCGAAACCACGAATTTGATCGAATACCTGCTCCGCAAAAGTCTGCTTGATGCCTTTGGCCATCATGCGGTTAATGAGCCGGTCACGGTGGCGCTCGATGCGGCCGCCCTGTCGCCAAGCCGCCATGTCTCGGCGCAGTTGGTCCGCCTCGCCCGGGGTGTAGTCGGCTGCCACCATAGCTAGCTGCATCACTTGCTCCTGGAACAGTGGCACGCCTTGGGTCTTGCGCAGCACCGGTTCGAGGCAGGGGTGAGGATAGATGGTTGGTTCTTCGCCATTACGACGCTTGAGGTATGGGTGCACCATACCGCCGGTGATCGGTCCTGGACGCACGAGCGAGATCTCAATCACTAGGTCGTAGTAGTTACGTGGTTTGAGCCGAGGCAACATCGCCATCTGGGCCCGACTCTCGATCTGGAAGACCCCAACGGTGTCACTGTGGCAGATCATGTCGTAGGTGGCCTGGTCTTCTTCGGGAATCGTTGCCATCGATAACGCTCGCCCATAGTGCTGTTTCAGTAGCTGAAACGAAAGGTCGAGCTGGGTGAGCGCGCCGAGTCCAAGCAAGTCGACTTTGAACAGTCCGAGATCTTCTAGGTCCTCCTTGTCCCACTGAATGACGGTCCGGCCGTCCATGGTCGCGTTCTCGATCGGCACGAGGTCGTGCACTGGTTCGTGGCCTAACAGGAAGCCCCCTGGGTGGATCGAGAGGTGTCTCGGGAAATCCTTGATTTCGTCGACGAGTCGTAGGAGATGGACGTGGGCCGAGCCGTTGACGTCGAGTCCCGCTTGTTCGACGGCTCGTTGGTCGATGGTGTCATAACTGGAAAGTCGTTTGGCGAGTCGGTCCACCGCTGTTTTCGGGTACCCTAGGACCTTCCCGACGTCGCGCACTGCCGAGCGTGATCGGTAACGGACCACGTTGGCCACCATGGCTGCGTAGTGACGTCCGTACTTCTTGTAGACGAACTGGATCACTTCTTCACGCCGCTCGTGCATGATGTCGAGGTCGATGTCTGGTGGCTCGGCACGTTCTCGAGACAGGAACCGTTCGAACAGTAGTTCGACCCGGGTCGGGTCGACCGCGGTAATACCCAGGCAGTAGCAGACTGCCGAGTTGGCGGCTGAGCCCCGTCCCTGGCACAAGATGTCGTGGCGGCGACAGAATTCGACGATCTCCCACATGGTGAGGAAATAGCCGCAATAGTCGAGCTCGTCGATCAGGGCGAGTTCCTTGGTGATCTGGGTCTCGACTGTGGACGGAATGGCACCGTCGAAACGCTTTCGTGCACCCCGCTCGGTCAATTGACGGAGCCAGCCAGACGAGGTAGCGCCGTCTGGCAACCGTTCCGAGGGGTAGCGATACCGGATCTCATTAAGAGAGAAGGTGCAGCGTGCGGCGATCTCGCCGGTGCGCTCGACAGCGGCCGGATCGTCGGCGTAAAGCGCACCGAATGCGAACGGTGTCTTGAGGTCGTGCTCGGCGTTGGCGCGGGTGCGGCGTCCGGTGCGGTAAAGAGTGGTGCCGTACCGGATACAAGTCAGGACGTCTTGCAAGTCCCGTCGCGCCGGGGTGTGATAGAGCACCTCGGTGCC